>JASLIR010000495.1 GCA_030152125.1 Alkanindiges sp. | reverse complement strand
GTATAGCTCCTAGAGTTAAGTATTTTGTAGAGCTTCTAGAGTGGTTGTTATTACTATTTATGCTCCAATCTCCTTGTAGAGAGCCCTCAGCTTTTGCCAGCCACTCCAATACACCATTAGTTCCTAGATTAGCTGATCCTTGAGCCTTCTTCGCAGACTCCTCTGTAGTAGTACTTGAAATACTTGTACTAGTTTCTACTCCATCAAATAAATAGCTAGCACAATTAAGTAGCATTTTTTCATTGAGATATATTGGTTCTAATAAGTCTTTCATAATAAATAAGGGGCTGAAAATACAGCCCCTATATTAGAAAAAATATAATAATACTACAAGTTTTCCAACTGTACCTTCTGAGCGCCCAGCTTGCTTAACTGGTCACTTAAATCAGCCAGTACGGCACGTTCAGCTTCCACTACAGAGGCAGGCGCCTTGGCAATAAAGCCCTGATTGGACAGCTTGGTGTTTAACTGGTCAAACTGCTTTTGCAATTTCTCAATTTTCTTGCTCAAGCGCTCAATTTCGGCTTTAGGGTCAATCAGGCCTTTCATTGGTACAAATACCGATACCTGGCCAACCACACTGCTGGAAGACAATGGCGGCTCGGCGTCATCTGCCAGAATTTGCAGCGACTCCACTTTAGCCAGCGCCTTAAACAGTGGTTCGATGCGGCTTAGCTGGTCCTGCTCTTTGGCGCTTACGTTCTTCAGCAGTACCGGTAACAGGCGGGCATTACCCAAGCCCATCTCACCACGGATATTACGCACTGCACCAATCAGCCCTTGCAAGCCATCCATATCCTGTTCGGCCTGCTCATTGATTTTGCCAAGGTCTGGTTGCGGGTAGGCAGCCAGCATAATGCTTGGGCCACCACGGCCAATTAAAGGCGCAACGGTCTGCCAGATTTCTTCGGTTAAGAACGGCATTAATGGGTGCAGCAAACGCAGGCTGCTTTCCAGTACCGCCAGCAGTACACGGCGTACCTCGGCTTTGCGGGCTTCGTCCACATCTTCACCGTTTAATACCGGCTTGGTCAGTTCCAGATACCAGTCGCAATACTCGTTCCACACAAAGTCGTACATTAACTGGGCTGCAATATCCAGACGGTAGTCGGCAAATGCCTTATGCACCGCCTGTTCGGTTTTTTGCAGACGGCTGATAATCCACTGTTCTGGCAATTCCCACAGCTCAGGGTGTGCCTGCTGGGCAATTTCCTTTCCTTCAATGTTCATCATCACAAAGCGGGAAGCATTCCAGATCTTGTTACAGAAATTGCGGTAGCCTTCCACACGCTTCATATCGAACTTGATGTCACGGCCGGTATTTGCCAGTGCACAGAAGGTAAAGCGTACTGCATCAGTCCCGTAAGCCTGAATGCCTTCCGGGAATTCCTTGCGGGTAGCTTTTTCAATCTTCGGAGCATCTTTTGGGTTCATCAAGCCAGTAGTACGCTTGCCAACCAGCTCTTCCAGATCAATACCGTCAATCAGGTCCAGCGGGTCTAATACGTTCCCCTTGGATTTGGACATCTTCTGGCCTTCGCCATCACGCACCAGACCATGCACATATACGGTTTTAAAGGGAACCTGTGACTTGCCATCTGCATCTTTTACAAAATGCAGTGTCATCATGATCATGCGGGCTACCCAGAAGAAAATGATGTCAAAACCGGTTACCAGTACATTGGTGGAATGGAAGGTTTTCAGGAAGTAGTTTTCGGCATCCTTGGCAGCATCACCGCTCCAGTCCAGTGTGGAGAATGTCCACAGGGCAGAGGAGAACCAGGTATCCAGTACGTCTTCGTCCTGGTAAATGTAGTATTCAGCTGTCAGGTTGTATTTCTGGCGCACTTCGGCTTCGTCACGGCCAACGTATACCGCGCCATTTTCGTCATACCAGGCCGGAATACGGTGACCCCACCACAGCTGGCGGCTAATACACCAGTCCTGAATGTTGTTCATCCAGGACATATACATGTTGCTGTACTGTTCCGGTACAAACTTGATGTCGCCATTTTTAACAGCATCAATGGCTGGTTCGGCTAAAGGCTGAATTTTTACGTACCACTGGTCGGTGAGCAAAGGCTCCACGATCACGCCGGAACGGTCACCTGTTGGTGCTTTCAGGGTATAAGGCTCAATTTTTTCCAGCCAGCCTTCAACTTCTGCTTCGGCAACCAGCTTTTTACGGGCGGCAAAACGCTCCAGGCCTACATAGTCTTCCGGTGCTACCAGTGTTTTGCTAATTGGCTGGCCTGCATGTGCAATCCAGTCGAATTCACCCAGAATTTCTGCATTCTTGTTAAAAATGTTGATCAGTGGCAGTTGGTGGCGTTTGCCCACGTCATAGTCATTAAAGTCATGTGCCGGGGTGATTTTTACACAGCCAGTTCCAAATGCCTTGTCTACATAGTCGTCGGCAATAATGGGGATAATACGGTCAGTAATTGGCAGGCGAACACTTTGGCCAATCAGGTGCTTATAGCGCTCATCTTCTGGGTGTACCGCAACTGCGGTATCGCCCAGCAGGGTTTCCGGACGTGTTGTGGCAACCACCAGATAGTTATTGCCTTCAGTCGTTTTCAGGCTGTCATCCGCAAAGAAATAGCGGAAATGCCATAGTGAGCCGGCTTTCTCGTGGTTTTCTACTTCCAGGTCAGACAGGGCCGTGTGTAACTTGGGATCCCAGTTTACCAGGCGCTTGCCACGGTAAATCAGGCCTTCGTCATGCAGGCGAACAAACACCTCTTTAACCGCGTTGGACAGGCCATCATCCATAGTAAAGCGTTCGCGTGACCAGTCTACCGAAGAACCAAGGCGGCGGATTTGCTGGGTGATGGTACCACCGGATTTTTCCTTCCATTCCCAGATTTTTTCAATAAATTTGTCGCGGCCAAGGTCGTGACGGCTAATGTTTTGTGCTGCCAGTTGGCGCTCCACCACCATTTGCGTGGCAATACCGGCATGATCAGTCCCCGGTTGCCATAAGGTGTTGCAGCCATTCATACGGTTATAGCGGGTCAGCGCATCCATAATCGCATTGTTGAAACCGTGACCCATATGCAGGCTACCAGTGACGTTTGGCGGTGGAATCATGATACTGAATGATTCACCTTCGCCAGATGGCTGGAAGTAGCCGTTTTCTTCCCATACTTTGTACCAGCTCGCTTCAATGCTGGCTGGATCGTAGGTGGTTGCAATATTGGTGGTAGCGGTTTCGCTGGTCATCGACAAAAGTCCAAAATCATTGAAAAAATTGGATCTATTATAACGGATCGTTGCACTGTTTTGTTGCTTCTAGCTTAAGCAATGCATTCAATTGCTACACTTGGCATAAATTGTACTTTACAGTTTATATAAGATTTGTCATAAAGCCATTCAAGATAAAAGTGTGGGTAGCAGCAGATGGCAAAGCAACAGCTGATTGGCAAGGTAATCTGGATTACCGGTGCATCCAGTGGCCTGGGGGAAGCACTGGCCATACGACTGGCTGCCGAAGGTGCGGAGCTGGTATTAAGTGCGCGCCGGGTAGATGAGTTGCAGCGTGTACTGGCCCAGTTACCGCGGCAGGAGCAGCATCTGATTGTGCCTTTTGATGCGACCAATACCACCGCCATTGACACGGCAGTTCAGCAGGCCATTAGTATTAAGGGTAAGGTAGACTGGCTGATCAACAATGCAGGTATCAGCCAGCGTTCGCTGGTGGAAGACACCACCGAGCAGACGGATCGCCGTATTATGGAAGTTGATTATTTTGCCCCTGTGGCGCTTACCCGTAAAATTTTGCCGTATTTGTTGCAACAAGGCAGTGCTAAAGTAGTATTTGTATCTAGCGTGGCCGGATTACTGGGTACGCAATACCGGGCCAGCTATGCGGCTGCCAAAGGTGCCATTCATTTATGGGCCAATAGCTTGCGTGCTGAGGTTGCTGAGCGTGGTGTAAGTATAGCCGTGGTTTTCCCCGGTTTTGTAAAAACCAATGTATCGATTAATGCCTTAACAGGTGACGGCGCTGCACTGGGCAGCATGGATGATGCACAGGCCAATGCCATGAGCAGCGACCAGTTTGCACAAAAACTGGTAACAGCCTTGCTGGATAACGAAGAGTTTATTGTAATTGGGGGATTGAAGGAACGTTTTGGGGTCTGGTTGTCGCGTTTGTCGCCAGAGTTAATGTACAAAGTAATCAGAAAAAGTAAAGTCCGTTAGGCTGTTAAAGCTGAAAAGGGGTTAGGACTAAGCGTTTTTTGGGGTTAAGTAGTTATTTGACCCGCGAGTGTTAAGGATTTGATATGCAGCGTCATGTAGTTGTATTGCCCTTAAATGATGGGCTGAAACAGGAAATTGAGCAGTTACTGGCTGCCTTGAAAGCGAGTTCTGAGCAGTCGGTTGCTGCCAAAGCCGGGGTGCTACTGACAGACATTACCTGTCAGACCATTGATGGCGTATTTAAAGTGATGATGGAGCGTTTTTTACAGGTTGAAGGCCTGCCGGAAGACAAACGGGCTAAAATTAAGGAAAGCCTGACGCATATTGAAGAGGTAAAAGGCATTATCCATAAATATATGGGCTGGGCGATTTCCAAGTTCAGTAATGAGCGTTTACTGCCGGTGATTAATTATTTTTATCAGTCGGTAGACAGCCAGGACGGTCACTCCTATCTGGTGGTTAGCTTGTCTGAAACCGTTGCGCAGCGTGCAATACATGCCTTGCAGGATTTAAAACTGAAGCGGGTAAAAGATATGACTCCCGCTATTGAATGCCTGATAGAAGTGACTGATATTGTGGTGGACAAGATGATCCGTCATCCCATGCATTTATTGAAGTTTAATATTGTGGTGGAAAAAACCCTGAATGGGGTGATTAAAATGACCACCTCCATGGCTTACAAGAACCTGCTAAAGCTGGGCCGGTCGCTTGACCCGCTGCTATACGATACTGCAGCAGATCACCTGCAACAGTTTTTGCAGGTTAAGTAAGTAGTAGTGATGTGTTAGCGGTAACGGCGGTCATTTTCAATAATGGCTGCCGTATGATGCTTCAGGCCGTGTATCAGCTGGCCTAAAAGTGCCGAATGATTGGTAATGA
>JASLIR010000448.1 GCA_030152125.1 Alkanindiges sp. | reverse complement strand
GGTTGCGACAGTGGAAGTTTTTTAGACGATGCAAGGCATGAATTGCGATATTTAGTGGTTCTAAAGGAGCAATGAATAACGATGCAGCGGCAAAAAACTTCCCTGTCCCTTCGGGTTGTGGCTAAAATTTTCTCAAACCTTACGACACTATAACCGTGTCTCATGTGAAATTTGCCAAGGGCTCGCCATTGGCTGCATTTCACGCCTTGTTTGAATCAATTTTAGCCGACAACGCAGTCCGCATATGAAATGTCAACAGCCCCTATTCTTTGTCATTCAAATTTGCCATGATGCAAGGCATAAAGAAATGCCTCAAGCAGAGCACTAATGACACGCATGCGCTGGACCCAGTTACTTTCACCCATCCGTCTTGGCAGTAAAAAAAGTCACCATGAACAAGGCCGTGGCCCTTTTCACAAAGACTATGACCGTATTATTTTTTCACAAAGTTTCCGTCAGCTTAACCGTAAAACCCAGGTCCACCCGCTAACGCAAAATGATGGCATTCATACCCGCCTTACCCACTCGCTGGAAGTATCCTGCATTGGCCGCTCGCTGGGTATGCTGGCAGCGGAAAAGATTCGTGACCAGCTGCCAGCCTGGATCGACTCGGCAGACATAGGTGCCATTATTCAGGCGGCCTGCCTGGCGCATGATATTGGTAACCCGCCTTTTGGGCATGCCGGTGAATATGCCATTCGTGACTGGTTTACCCTGCCCAAACACCAGTATTTGCTGGAAAGCCTGAATGATGAACAAAAAGCCGATGTATTACATTACGAAGGCAACGCACAGGGCTTGCGGGTGCTCACTCGGCTGGAATATCACCCCAACGATGGCGGCATGCGCTTAACCTACGCCACCCTAGGTGCCTATTTAAAATACCCCTGGCTGGTACAACCGATGGCTGTAGACGCCATGCGTCCTTCACATAAACGCGGCAAGTTTGGCTGCTACCAAAGTGAAAAACATATCCTGTTTGAAATTGCCGAACAGCTGGGGCTGATTCAGGTGGGCCCTACCCGATTTTGCCGCCATCCGCTGGCTTATCTGCTGGAAGCAGCAGATGATATCTGTTACGCCCTGATTGACCTGGAAGACGGTTTGCAGCTGGGCATGCTGTCCTATAGCGAAGTGGAGCCGTTATTTCTGGATCTGATTGCCGACTATGGCGCACCGGAAGAAACCTATATGGAGGTACCCATTCCGCAAAAGCTGGCGGCTTTGCGTGGCCGTGCCATGAAACGGCTGGTGGATGAAGTAACCGATGCCTTTAAACGCCATCATGACGATATTTTGGCTGGCGAATTAAAAGGCAGCCTGCTGGATCACTGCCCGGAAGATTTATGCAAAGGGGTGGAAGCCGCCAAAAACCTGGCCAGACAGCGCATTTTTACCCACCCGCAAAAAGCCAGACTGGAACTGGTCGCCAATGCCAGCCTGCATACACTGTTAGATGCACTTATTCCACTGGCAGTACATCTGGAGCATAACCTGAGCTTTAAGCAGCAACGTTTGATCCATGTACTCACCGCACATGGCGCACGCCTGATAGATGAGCAGCCCTATGACAACATCATGCAGATTCTGGATATGGTCAGCGCCCTGTCAGACCATCAGGCTTATGCCCTGGCACAGGAGTTACAGGGCAACCGGGTTGGGCTGGTATGAAATGAATCCATACAGAAATGACAAATAGAGCAACTAAATGACAAGCAACTTACCTCAACCTTCACCAAATTTAGATCAGGTTCTCCGGCAACCATACATTATTCGCCTGCAACCCAATAGAATAATAGTATTTATAGGATTACTGGTTGGAATACTATTTGTTGCCCTGAGTTTATCAATACTGCGGCATCATTTAGTTGGTGCTGTTTTCAGCCTGATAATTTTCGGTTTCATCGGGTTCTTTGCCATACGCACATTATTCTGGCCTAAACCACGTTATGTCATTAGTCCCACGGGTATTCATTATTTTTCAATGTATAGGGAAAGCAGCAATCTTTTTATAGAGTGGCAAAATATTCGACATGCACGCAATTTTACAATACAAAACAATCAGGTGATTACCTTTAAGCTTACTACGCCTACACTCCCTGATAACTTGATGCGGCGGCTAGACAAAAAATTTGGCGCTGGCGATTTTACAATGGCGATCTCCGGACTGAACTACAGGGCAAAAATCTTGCTGCCATTAATCAACACATTGCTTACTACCCCCGCGGAACAACGCAGATTTGTCATTCAGGCCTTTCTGGATCGTCATTAATATCATTACAATAACAGTAATGATGCACGCGGCGTTTAGCCTATGCTTATGCAGTAAACCTACAAGGATATTAAATGATTGGCTGTTTAACTGGCACCGTATGTGCCCTTGAAGCCCCCATGGTATTACTGGATGTTCAGGGTGTGGGTTATGAAATTGACACGCCTTTATCCACATTTTGCCAACTAAAACAGGGACAAAACGTTACTATATGGACACATATGGTAGTGCGTGAGGATGCGCAGCTGCTGTACGGTTTTCTGGACACCAGCGATAAAAGCCTGTTCAGGATTTTGCTGAAAGTAAATGGCGTTGGCCCGAAAATGGCATTGGGTATTTTATCCGGCATGAGCAGCGCCATGCTTGTACAGGCTATCGATATGCAGGACATCACAACGCTCACCCGTATTCCCGGTGTCGGTAAAAAAACCGCCGAGCGCCTGGTGATCGAACTGCGTGACAGGCTAAAAGCCCTGCATAGCAGCGGTGACAGTGCTGGCAACCTTAACGTAAACCAGATTCAGTTGACCGCCAATTCACCGGTGGCAGAAGCGGAAGCCGCACTGGTATCACTGGGTTACAGGCCACTGGAAGCGCAAAAAGCTGTTGCGGTATTTAAAGAGCAATATACGGAAACAGCAGACCTCATTCGTGCGGCACTGAAGTCCATGATGAAGCAATAACCGAATGAAGCAAAAATCGAGTTTTTAGATGCAAAACCCCTTTCAGAATCCCAAGCAGAATAACGGGCAAGACCGTTTAATTACAGCAAGCGAAAAGCCGGAAGATCATTTTGACCGTGCCATCCGCCCCACCAGCCTGTCTGACTATATTGGCCAGCCGGTGGTACGTGAACAAATGGAAATTTTTATCCATGCCGCACGCAGCCGTAATGAAGCGCTGGATCACACCCTGATTTTTGGCCCGCCCGGTTTAGGCAAAACCACGCTGGCCAATATTATTGCGCGGGAAATGGGCGGCAGCCTGAAATCAACTTCCGGCCCGGTGCTGGAGCGCGCGGGAGATCTGGCCGCACTGCTGACCAACCTGGAACATGGCGATGTGCTGTTTATTGATGAGATCCATCGCCTGTCACCCGTGATTGAAGAAATCCTGTATCCAGCCATGGAAGACTACCAGCTGGATATCATGATTGGTGAAGGCCCGGCAGCACGCTCTATCAAACTGGATTTACCGCCGTTTACCCTGGTGGCTGCGACCACCCGTGCCGGCTTGCTCACCTCGCCCCTGCGTGACCGTTTTGGTATTGTGCAGCGGCTGGAATTTTATTCGGTGGCGGATTTAACCACCATTGTAACCCGTTCTGCCAAGCTGATTGGGGTGCCAATGACCCCGGAAGGTGCCGGGGAAATTGCCCGCCGTGCACGCGGCACACCACGTATTGCCAACCGCCTGCTGCGCCGGGTGCGCGACTATGCCGAAGTAAAAGGCAATGGTGAGGTGAATCAGGACATTGCCCAGCGTGCACTGGACATGCTCAGCGTGGACAAAAACGGGCTGGATACACTGGATCGCCGTTATCTGCAAATGCTACTGGAGCGCTTTAATGGCGGCCCTGCCGGTGTGGAAGCGTTAGCAGCAGCCATGGCAGAGGATAGTGGCACGCTGGAAGATGTCATTGAGCCATACCTGATCCAGCAGGGCTTTGTGATGCGTACGGCTCGCGGACGTATTGCAACAAATCAGGCGTATTATCAGTTTAATATGACGCCACCGGGCGAAATTGACTAACAGGCTGGCAGCACTGAATGATTGCTGTCATATATTTGGGGCCTAAACTTTGGATAAGGACTTAAACTGTTGACTAATATCTTTAAATTCCCAATTCGGGTGTATATTGAAGATACCGATGCCGGTGGCATTGTATACCATGCCAACCACATCCGCTTTATGGAGCGCGCGCGTACCGAATGGCTGCGTGCAAATGGCATTGCCCACTACTGGAGCCAGACAGATTACTCCTTTGTGGTACATCACATTGATGTGCATTACCATAAACCAATCTTTATGAATGATTTACTGGATGTGACTGTTCGTGTGCTTTCTTGTAAATCCGCATCTTTTACCTTGCAGCAAAATATTTACCGTGATGAAATGCTGCTTGCTTCGGCAACAGTAAGTATGGCCTGTCTGGACAAAAACCTAAAACCCAAACGTGTTCCGCAGGCTATTTCGCAACTTTTGATTGCTGCTGTTGACCCTTAACCCATTTTTTAATTTTTAACTGTGAATGCTATGCCAACTACCACTTCGTTAAATATTTCCGATTTAATTTTGCATGCCAGCCCCGTTGTGCAACTGGTGATGCTGATTCTTGTACTGGCATCTATTTATGGCTGGTTTTTAATTGCCAAACTGGAACTTGCCTTCCGTAAAAGTGATACCGACGACAAAAGCTTTGAAAAAGTATTCTGGTCGGGCGCCGACCTGAAAACCCTGTATAAAAATGCACAGACCCATCCGCACCGTCATGGTCTGGAATCGGTATTTTATGAAGGATTTGGTGAGTTTTTAAAACTGAAACAACGTCATGCCAGCCATGCAGACACCATTGCCGGTACGGAACGCCTGCTGCGTGTCGCCCTGTCACGGGAACAAAATGTACTGGAAGCAGGTAGCTCCACACTGGCCAGCATTGGTTCCGTATCTCCCTATATCGGCCTGTTTGGTACGGTATGGGGCATTATGAATGCCTTTATTGGTCTGGCGCAGGTAGAACAGGTAACACTGGCAACCGTGGCACCGGGTATTGCCGAAGCACTGATTGCCACTGCCATTGGCCTGTTTGCGGCTATTCCTGCGGT
Organism: Alkanindiges sp.; assembly: GCA_030152125.1. Classification (GTDB taxonomy): domain Bacteria; phylum Pseudomonadota; class Gammaproteobacteria; order Pseudomonadales; family Moraxellaceae; genus JASLIR01. The sequence continues at coordinate 54 of JASLIR010000448.1, read as the reverse complement.
ACTGGCATTTAACCGTTACAGCAGCAAGAGTGAAGCGGTATACCAGCAACGTGC
>JASLIR010000504.1 GCA_030152125.1 Alkanindiges sp. | reverse complement strand
ACAATATCTACCGGATAGACAATGCCCTCTTCTGTCATTACCAGCTTTTTATCCTGATATGACCATGTTCCCAACGAGGGCTTTTGCTGAGGTGCCGTAACAAGCAAGGTACCATCCGATAAAAACACATACAGCTGCTCTGTTGCCACAGCATTGGACTGCGAGACTTTCCATACTTTATTGATGAATTCAGGCTTGGCTTTTGGGGCTTGCTGAACATTCGCCTGTTCCGGCGCTATAGCTTGCGGTGTTCCTGCTTTGGATTCGGCCTGCCCGGCTGCTTTAGGCGCCTGCTCGGGAGAAGGGGAGCAGGCAGATACCAGTAAAACCACCGATATCAGCCCCATGCATGCAAACTGCCACTGCTGCTTCATATTTAAGCTCTGCACTATTTAAAATAAACTGCTTAACAGTGTACTGGCCTGCCCGCTCCGCGTCCGTTGCATCAGTTTGTTAAAATGTCAGCATTGCATAACAATGGTAAACCGGTAAAAGCCCAGGCTTTACGATTCTATGTCCTGCGCGATGCGCCATAGCACGCTGGTGGGGTCGTTAATCACAAAATCGCGCATACCCCACGGACGGTCTTCCGGAGGCTGGGCCATCACCCCATAACGCTCTACCAACTGCTGGGCAACCACATGCTGCCACCAGGCATCCACATCCGGCACCAGCAAGTGCATCATAAAGTTATCGGCGTGTTCCTTTACATAAAACTTCTGTAGCAGGAAGCTGCATTTGCCAACATATAAATAAGCCATGTCTTCTGAACCCCAGCCTATCTGGAATCCCAGATCCAGATAAAACTGTTTGCACAGCTCAAAATCCCGCGCCGGTACAAAGGCTTTTATTTCTATGGCGTCCATTTTTTTCCCCTTCTTATTGCTTAAATGGTGACTTAAATATTCATATCGAAATGTAGCACATCCTCACGGACGCCCAGCTTGCTGTATAGGGCAATCGCCGGATCATCACCCAAATCGGCCTGCACAAAAATAACATAGGCACCCCGTTGCGCTGCAAGCTGTTTTAACTGGTTGATCAAGGCAGTTGCCACACCCAAACGGCGATAACCCGCATCTACCGCCAGATCATAAATATAAATTTCGCTGCGTTGCTGTTCAAACTTTTGCAGCTCATAGGCAGCCAGGCCACCAATCACCTGATCATCCTGTACTGCTGCCAAAGCAATAAAATAATCTTTAGATAAAAGACGGTGTAAATAAGCACTGTCCGGGCGCTTGCCGGTATAAGTTGCTACATCCTCAAAGGCATGGCCAAATACCGTCATTAAATGATCCATCAGTTGAAGGTCATCTGCACTTATATGACGAACAGCAAAAGGCATCTTTATCTCCCTATAAATCCAGCATTTTACTTATCAGACTCAGGGTTTATTCTAAATACGGCCGGATGCCTGTTCTGTATCTATTCAAAATAGTTCAGGTAACGCTGTACATACGGGTTATGTCTGGAGGCCCTGGCACGCATCTGCGGCCAGTGTTCAGCAAAACCTATCTTTCTTAACAGTTTTGTATACTCCTGATATTCATGCGGTACATTGCCATGCAGTAACATGGTGACAATACGGGTTCTTAGCCGCTCTTTCAGGTCATCCGGCAGCTCGTCCTGTTGCCGTAATGCACGTGCCGTATTCGACTTTAACAGCTTACCAAAAGAAAAATGCTGGTCCTGCTCAACAAACTCCACGCCGATGCGTATACAGGCAACATCACCGGCTTTAATACCTTTAATCACCTGATCCATCACCGGATAAACCCACACCTTTGCACCCCGCTCAATACACCGCGGACTGATATCAATAGGCTGAATGCCTAACTGACTGGCATAGTGCTGATAGCGCTGTAGTACAGCGTCCACAGCCCATGCCCCGGTACCGTTATAGTCCTGTATTTCCTGTTTTATTTTCGCCATAAATTCTTAAGCATCATTATCAGCGCCGGTGGGTAACCGTACCTCGGAAAACCGCATCCGGTGCAAATTTCCCACCCCATCAAGTTTGCCCTCCGCGACTAATACCCTCACCCGGTGGCTAAAGAAAATATCTGCTAAATCAGCAAACTGACTCGGAACCTGATTTAAGGTACATGCAACCACCATCGCCACTTTTCTAAACCGATGCGTGCAATTTCCTAAAACAATATCATCTATGATTTTTAAGTCATTTTGGGTAAGTAACGCTGCTCTCGCGTACTCTTCAGCGGAAAGCTCAGGATCTAGCTCATCTTCTATGCGGATAGTGAAATAGTCCTTGGCTTTATTATCATCTGAACTAGGGTCATGAAAACTGCTAAAAATTTCATACATCTTTTCAGGCGTACACTTTGGAATATACCTAAAGCGCAGATTTATCTCCGATAACGCTTTATCCAGATCAGCAGTCGCTTCATCTTGCCTCAATAAAAGACGGTGCTCAGGCCAGCTTGAGGAAAACATGGCTAAAGACACCGCTGCATCCAGCACCCATACATAATTTGTAGACTGGACACTTGGTAAAGGATAGTTTTGAAAAACATGATCAACAATCTGCTTTATCGATTGCGCATTATTTAATATATAG
>JASLIR010000397.1 GCA_030152125.1 Alkanindiges sp. | reverse complement strand
AAGAAGGTGGATCTGTTTGTGTTAAGACTGCACTTCCAGCCGGAGGCACAAATGCGATTACCCCCTCTGCGTGATAAGCAGCCCGCCAACCAACCTAGAGAGTTTATTTTTGATGTGAGAAATCAACTGCTGGAGGAGCTTCTTGACTTTAATTATGAGGTGCTCCATTGCATTTCGCTTTACCAGGCGAATGGAACCAACTTCCGCCTTAGCGCTTATACACAGATTTTTTTTGAGGCTCTGTTTGAGTTAATAATTTACGTCTCAATTCGTTTTGATAATGACTCTTTACCCATGCAGATTATGAAACATCTGAATGCAGATATAAAAAAGCGGCGCTTTACAGCATATCATGAGGCCGTATTTAATCTTCTAATTAGGGAAATTCACCAGCGATGCTCTCCCAATAGCGTGCTTCGCCGTAGGGAGATTGTGGCTTTAGGGCAGGCTAACAAAAAATACCGGGGGCTTAAGCTTTATCTGGAAGATTTACTTAAGCAGCATGGGCAATTAGTTGCTATGTCCTTCAAACTGGAGCTAGACACTCCCCAGGATAATTTACTAAGGTTCATTGAACCACAGTCCTTCAACTATAGCCCCTGTAGAGTGTCCACTAAGCTCAGGTGGGAGATTTCCACTAAGCGAGCCAAGCCAATACATGGTTCTGAGCAAGTACCTGCTCTAAAGTTAAAACCTTCTACAGTTGTTCCGCTTAATCTTTCCAGCATCAATATGTTTATCCATAAGAAGGGATTCCCTGTATCGCCTTCCACTGATTATTTTCGTAAAGAAGAAAGTTATTTAAGAGTTGTTTTTAATCAACAGGTTGACTTTTATGCGAATGACAAAGTAAGGCTGGCGCAGACGGAAGCACTTATCGACAAATTTGAAAAATTAAAAAATAATGGGCGTAATCACCAGCTACTTTCAATCTGTAAAGGCTACATGGCTTTTCTGTTGCCAAATTTTGTTGAAGCTGATCAGATCAGGGTAGTTTTTTTCTTTGCTGCCAAGGATGTTCCGGATGTAGAAATGCATGGACACTTGTTAAAGCAATACTGGTTTGAGAATATTACTGAACAAAAAGGGCAAATGACTGAAGTCCGTATGGGTAAACCAGACCCTTTAGGACAATGGTATTTTTCTGTTTCAAAAAAATCCAAAAAAAATAAAGTCTTGCTTCTAGATCATCTTGCCAGGTTTTATACCCATGTGGATGTCTACTTCGGTATCTACTCACTTCATACAGGTAATTATTTCTTTCGTGGGGAAATGAAGGTTTCATCCACTATGAGATCAAAACAAGATAAGCTCACAGAGCCAAAAAAAGTACCGGGAATACATCCGTTTTATACATCCTCATCCACTCAGGGGTTGAAGAAAACAAAAAAAGCTACACGAGATTACAAAGATCAAAGCACTCCGACTAATCCCATTACAGATCGCTATATGCCAGAAGAAGATCCCTACGAGGAAGAGGATGATAAGTTGCCTCCTAAAAAAGTACCCTCAAGCACCGCACCTTCCCAAAAACAGCGGAAAATTTATGCCGCAGCTGAAAAAAATTTTCCTGAAACTTTGCAGGAAGTAAAAATATATCAAGAAGGCCGACGTCGTTTACGCAAGACTTAGTCAAAAACTCAGCTAACTTTCCCATTTATGGCCATCAGCCATTCCCAGTGAATCTCGGGGAGTGGGTCTTTAGTTTCCCTGTCAGTAACGGGAAATTTTTTCAGCTTAGAAGCATCATGATGGCGGGTTATTAATATGATATTTAAGAGTACATCACTGAATATATCCCAATATATTCAGTATCTTTGATTAATGAGCAAATAGAAGAGGGACAGGTGTAGCAATACCTCATCTTCCTTTAAGGAAAGATGATGAGGAGTATGGCGGTAAGCGTATCAGGGATGGGTTTAAGGACAGTGGATAATGGAGAGCGGGTAATTTTTAACAGGCTGACTTGTTTGTATGAACCAATTGAGGAGTTCTACATCATGTCAGTTATCCCTGTTAATCCAACGCCCGTTGTAAACCAGTCCAGAATTGCACTGGAGATTGAAGCCCTTGTTATCCGCATTATGCAGGCATCAGCACTGCTTGATCCTCGATACGCAGTATATCAGGCACCTAACTCCTTACCCTGGACCTTGTACCGGGATGTGGCAGTAGCAGCACCAGGCTTTATGTCTATTTACCAGCCAGAGCTATTTGAGTATAGCGAGCATCTGGAGGCGTTCTTCTACGGTTGCGAGTCTACCGGTATTGCTGACCTATGGCGTCAGCAAGGCTTTATGGGCTTGCACAATGTTTCCCAGTTGCAGTGGCAATACCTGGTCAATGCCATTGTTGCCTATACCCGTACAGGGCCATTTAAGCGCAGGCTATATGACCGGCAGTATGAGACTGGGCAGTATTGTGATGGGCTCATGTATAATACAGATGGGGCTGCGGAGAATTATGCCCGTTTGCTGTCAGTCAGGTTTGATTGTTACTACCTGAAACAGTATCAGGATGCGATTACTGTGCACGAGGCGTTTGAGCACCTGCGTCGCTTTAGTCACCAGATCAATCATCGCCGTGGGGTATTTAGACATTTGGCCAGCTATTGTCGGGTAGTTGAACAGGCGCCTGACACGGGTTTCCATATTCATTTTGGCTTTCTGTTTAAGGGGCATTGCCACCAGAATGCATACCCTTTGGCAATGGCTATGCGTGCACTTTGGCTGGAAATTACCGATGGTAAGGGCTATTGCTATAGCAGTAATGCAAAGGAGAACACCTTTGAAAAAGCCGGAATCAATGGCCTGGGCATGCTTAAGCGTGATGATCCGGAGAAGCGCGAGCGCATGCTTGGTGTCATGCAATACATGGCCAAGCTGAAAACCGAACCACAGCATTTACGCATCAAGCCCAAACGCGCCAGGGTATTTGCCAAGGCACAATTTCCTGACTAGCTACTTTCATGGTGTAGGGCTGCTGTGTGTTGAAGAGGCAGCAGAGTGGCTGAGTAATTTTTAACAGCCTTGCTGATGCTATGTGGAGATTGTTCCACGTTGAATCAGTGAGGCCACTACAATGACAACACAGCAGTTTCCCGGATACCAACGCCCAACCGTGGTGTGCCGTATTTTAAGCTTAAAGACCGTGATTGAGCGTACAGGCCTATCACGTTCCACTATTTACGACATCAGCAGCCGTAAATCAAAACGCTACGATGCTACATTCCCTAAGCGTATCCAGCTAAGTACTAACCGGGTGGGCTGGGTGGAGCAGGAAATAGATGCCTGGGTAGCCAACAAGATTCGCCTAAGGGACAAGACACAGGTTGATCATCAGGATGATATCAACGCTATAGCCAGTTAGGGAGCTAAAGCTTAATAGTGTCAAAGCCCATGTTACTTTAGCTGCCGGTTTAAACTGGCAGTGCATGGGCTTTTGGTAATAGATCGTGCTGTTGTGGCTATTTGAGTCTGTGATTGTTTGGATGTGAATGTAGGTATCTGGCCTTGGCAACGCATTGCTAGCATAAGCTAGTGGTGCGGTTGCCAGGTCAGTGATGTTGTGTGGTTTGGGTTGAAGTTCAAGCTTAAGGCAAGCCCTAGAAGTTAAAGGTATAGGTATCCCGTGCTGTTCCTACTTCCACTTCCCGGATTTGCTCTGGGCGGCAGCTTGCCTTGACGTACACCCGGTACTGCGCGCCGTATTTTAGATTAGGGCTGCTGCGCGGAAACTCCACCCCGCAATTACCCCGGTTGACCAGGATGGTCTTCAGGGTGATGTCATTTGACAGCGAGGTGATCACCACATAAGTGGCAATGGCACCGGACATATATGGGCTGGGTTCACTATACTTGCTGACTTCCAGTTCATCCGTCCCGCTAGACCGTGGTTGAGAATACTCGTTACCAGCCGCTTGCTGCTCATAGCCTTCATAGCCATAGTCCTGCTGTGATGGGGTAGTGGTATCTGCAGCCTGTTGGGTGACAGTTGCATTATCTGTACTTGCCTGTTGCTCCTTCACTTTGTTACAGCCTGACAGCAGCGTCAGGCCAAGCAAGCAGCTCAGCAAAAAGGGTTTATGCTTCATGCTGGCTCATCCTACATCAGGGTCGCTGCAAAGCAGACAATCCACACAATGAAATATGCCAGGTTGTGCTTGAGTGCCTTGGCACGCTGGTACAGGTACACCGGCACCAGCCAGATAAAGCCCTTGAACTTCTCGGTTTGTACCCCGGCCTTTTCCAGCCGGCTTGCATCCAGAAAGCACAGTGCGATGTTCAGGCCAATGGTAACAAAGATGTAATGTCCACTGTCCACCGCTGCATTTGCCCTGGCATCACTGGAGTGCAGCATGCCAGCCAGCATGTACTCCAGAAAGGTACCGATCAAGGGGGCAAAGGCCAGTACCCACACAATCGTGTTGTTGACGTGTTCACCTGTTAAAGGTGGCGGTACGGAATCATCCAGGTACTGCTTGAGCTCGGTTTTATCCAGGGCCATCCAGTCAGCAAAGCCCTTGCGCCATACACCGGACTGGGCGGTTAAAATTCCGGAACGCAATAACTGGCTAATTTCCGCCTCGGTGACTGCACCTTTGCGCTCGCCATTGTCCTCGTAGTACCAGATGGGGTTAGCACTTAAATGATCAGTTGCCAAGTTGTTATAGGCCGGATCAGGACTTGATGGCTGGTTTGGTTGTTGTTGCATGTTATGCCTCTTTTATATTGTGAATGGGAAATGTGCTCGTTAAAACATGTAGAACAAGAAAGAAGGTGTTAAGACTCAGTGTTTTTGGCCACCTGCTCCAGTACCTGACGCGCTAGTTGCTCGGCTTCCTGTATGTACTGCTCACCAAAGGCCGTGGTCATGCGGTAACCCAAACCAGCCGCCAGCAGGCTACCGATCACCGGCAATAAGGCACTCATGTTTTTAACCATCGCGGCCTTACCCAGTTGCTTGAGGGCAAGCACAACCCCTTCGGTCACGGCATACTTGGCCAGCCACTTGCTGATACCCAGCTTGAGGGCACCAAACTCCGGGGATTGTTGCAGGTTCGGCGCTGCCTTTTCGGCATAGGCCAGTTGTGCCTCCGACAGTCCATAGATGTTGCTGACCTGGCGGCACATATTGATCAATACCCCGGCATCCACCGAGATATTGACCAGCGGAATGGGGTTTAAGCCATTGGCTGCCGATAGCGTGGCTGACCAGGACACGATCTTGTAGGCCACCTGCCGCTTGGCAGTTAAAGCCAGTTCCGACCAGGCTGCCATGCCGGCAATAAAACGGTCACGCTTAAACCCCTGCTGTGACTGGCTGATATCGGTCATCAGTTGTGGTAAATCCCATTTGGCCGGGTGGCGTGCGGAAGTCAGATACACCTTATGTTGGGTACCGATACTGGACTGGATGTTGCTACGGACGTTATGCAGGGTTTGCTGCTCAGTCAGGCCGTTGTCATGTGCCTCATCGTGAATGGCCGCATCAATCTTGTTGCGGACTACAAAGCAGGGCTTATCATGCTTGGCACCCAGTTCACGGAATAAAAATACATCCGATTCATACAGGCGGGTGTGGGTGACGATGATAAAGCAGTCGTAGCTTAGTAAATCCAGATCAGCAATATAACTGGCCTGCGGCCATTTCTCGGTGCCACATCCGGGCATGTCAACAAACTCGATACCCTGATGCAGGTAGGACTGTGCCGTCATGGTCTGTTCGGTACTGCCGACCGGGGCAATTTTCTCCCCGGCAATGGCATTGATCAGTGAGGACTTGCCAGCGCCACTAGTCCCGATAATGCCGCACTTAACCACGGTGCCATTGAATTCAGCCTGCTGGCGCTGGGCTTCTTTCAGTAGGTCAGCAATTTGTTCACTGCCTAACAATGTTTCTAATTTAGTCATGTTGTGCCTTTCTTCATTCCAGATAGTTGTTCGATTTATACGTATTTCGTAATTATACGAATTTCGTCAGAACAAACAATCGGAATTATACGAATTTCGTACTATTGATAAAGGCACGAAATATTCAATGAATGAAGATGCAAAGTCGATTTTTTGTCGAAGGTTAAAAGAAACGAGAAAGTCGAAAGGGCTAACACAGGAAAAGCTTGGTGTTGAAATTGGCTTGGATGAAGCAGTGGCTAATACAAGGATTAGCCGTTATGAAAAAGGCGTGCATACTGTTGAGCCGAATACAGGCGCTCGGATAGCAGAAGCTTTGGATACCACCCTTGCGTATTTCTATGCCAATACAGACGACATGGCAAAACTGGTTAACATCTACCACCACCTAAACCAGCAGCAGCAATCCGACTTATTACAGTTTGCCGAGCAGCTTGAGGCCAAGCCAGACCATTAAGCTGTTTCTA
>JASLIR010000218.1 GCA_030152125.1 Alkanindiges sp. | reverse complement strand
GCTATTCATGGCCGGGTGTGATAGATCTCTGTTATCACTGTTTGTGCAGTGAGATTCAACTGAGTGAAAATGCAGCAAGCCTGGATGGTTTACTGAAATCATTGCCCTTACAACCATCTCAAGCATCATTTTAAGGATTATTCGTCTTGTTAAACAACGCTTCTATTCTCGTTACAGGCGGAACAGGTTCGTTTGGTAAAGCTTTTGTCAAACGTGTCTTAACTCAATATCCTGATATTAAACGCTTAGTTATTTTCAGTCGCGATGAACTCAAGCAGTTTGAGATGAGTCAGCTATTCAGCGAAAAAGATTATCCTGCCATTCGCTATTTTATTGGTGATATTCGCGATGAAGCGCGTATTCGCCGTGCGCTGGAAGGTATTGATGTGGTGGTACACGCTGCTGCACTAAAACAGGTGCCAGCTGCTGAATACAACCCGTTTGAATGTATTAAAACTAACGTGCTGGGCGCGCAAAACCTGATTGAAGCCTGTCTGGATTCTTCGGTTACCCGTGTGGTTGCATTGTCTACCGATAAAGCAGCAGCGCCGATTAACCTGTATGGTGCTACCAAGCTGTGTTCTGACAAGCTGTTTATTGCTGCCAACAATATTAAAGGCCACCGTGATCTGAAGTTTAGCGTGGTGCGCTATGGCAACGTAATGGGTAGCCGTGGTTCGGTTATTCCTTTCTTCCTGGAAAAGAAAAATACCGGTGTACTGCCAATTACCGATACTGCCATGACCCGCTTTAATATCTCTCTGGAAGAAGGGGTAGACATGGTGATGTGGGCCATTGAACATGCCATGGGTGGTGAAGTACTGGTACCAAAAATTCCATCCTACCGTATTACTGATGTAGCAACTGCCATTGCGCCGGATGCGGAGCATCCAATCGTGGGTATCCGTCCTGGTGAAAAGGTGCACGAGGAAATGATTACCGCTAGCGACAGTTTCAATACGGTGGATTTGGGCGGCTACTATGCCATCCTGCCTTCGGATGCCATTGCCCTGCGTGATACCTACCTGGCAAAACCCGGCGTGACCGGTGTGCCGGACGGTTTCTGTTATAACTCGGGCACCAATACCGACTTCCTGACAGTGGATCAAATCCGTGACCTGATCAAGCAGCATGTTGATCCGGGCTTTACGGTCTAAGCGAAATCTGCTTCATTTACTCCATCCGGGCCTGATTATCATGATCAGGCCAGTCTGTTTCAGGATCACAACATGATTCCTTATGGTCGCCAATCCATTTCCGAAGATGATATTGCAGCAGTTGTTGATGTGCTGCGATCAGACTTTTTAACCCAGGGCCCTGCGGTTCCGCGCTTTGAGCAGGCAATTGCCGATTACTGCGGTGCTACTTATGGTGTGGCTGCCAATAGTGCAACTTCGGCACTGCATATGGCCTGTCTGGCTTTGGGCGTGGGTGAGCAGGACTGGGTGTGGACTTCGCCCAATACCTTTGTGGCCAGTGCCAATTGCGCACGCTACTGTGGTGCCAAAGTCGATTTTGTTGATATTGATCCGCTCACCTTTAACCTGTGCCCACAGGCGCTGGCTGCAAAGCTGGTAAAGGCCAAGGCCGAAGGCCGTTTGCCGAAGGTTGTAATTCCGGTACATTTTTCCGGTCAGTCCTGCGATATGGCGGCCATTCATGCCTTATCTCAAGAGTACGGTTTCCGTATTATTGAGGATGCCTCACATGCCATTGGCGGGCGCTACAAAGACAGTGTGATTGGTAGTTGCCAGTACAGTGACATCACTATTTTCAGTTTTCATCCGGTTAAAATTATTACCACTGCGGAAGGTGGCCTGGCAACAACTCAGGATGCCCATTTGGCCCGCCAGTTGCAGTTGTTGCGTTCGCATGGCATCACGCGTGAAGCGGATGAGCTGGAGCATAGCGATGTGGGTGGCTGGTATTATGAACAGCAATTGCTGGGCTTTAACTACCGCATGACCGATATGCAGGCTGCACTGGGCACCTCACAAATGCAGCATCTGGACCGCTGGATTGCCAGACGGCATGAATTGGCAGACCGTTATGACAGCCTGCTGGCAGATTTACCGCTTATTCTACCCACACGCGTTGTAGATGCTTATTCAGCCCTGCACCTGTATGTGATCCAGGTTGATGACGCTAAAACTAGTCTTGATCGCAAAGCAGTATTTACCCAGCTGCGTCAGGCCGGGATTGGTGTGAATGTGCATTATATTCCGGTACATACCCAGCCTGATTACCTGCGTTTAGGGTTTGCTGTGGGTGATTTCCCGCTTAGCGAACGTTATTACCAGCGCTGTATTTCCCTGCCGATGTTTGCCACCCTGACCAATGAGCAGCAGGATCAGGTGGTTGCGACTTTAAGTGGCATTCTGAACTCTTCAACCTGATTTACGCTGGATACGTTTTCCCATGAAGCTTGCGTTAGGGACAGTGCAATTTGGCCTTGCCTATGGTGTGGCTAACAACAGCGGGCAGGTGTCTGTAGATGCTGCCCGGGAGATTGTAGGTTATGCCGCAAGTGCCGGTATAGATACACTGGATACCGCCATTGCTTATGGTAATAGTGAAAGCTGCCTGGGTCAGGTGGGTGTGGATGGCCTGAAAGTGATCAGCAAGCTGCCACCATTGCCTGAACAGGTTGATGATGTGGCTGCATGGGTACAGCAGCAGCTTCGTGCTTCCTTGGCTCGTTTAGGTATTGCTACGCTGGATGGCCTGTTGCTGCATCGTCCCGCTGATTTGCTGGGGCCATATGGTGCAGCTTTAGCAACTGCACTGGATGCGGTAGTGCAGGCGGGTCAGGCCAAGGCCGTGGGTATTTCAATTTATGATCCGGAAGAGCTGGATCACATCTGGCCAGTATGGCAACCGCAGTTAATCCAGTCCCCTTTTAATGTGTTTGACCAGCGCCTGTCAAGTTCCGGTTGGCTGAGCCGGCTGGCTGCTGCACGGGTACGTGTACATGTGCGTTCGGCTTTCCTGCAAGGCTTGCTACTGATGTCTGCCGCGCAGCGTCCGGCCTATTTTCAGCCGTGGCAGCCCGTACTAGCGCAGTGGGATGCATGGTGTGCGCAGCAACAGTTGACACCTTTGCAGGCTACGCTGGCCTTTGCCCAGTCATTTGCCGAAATCGAGCGGGTGGTTGTGGGGGTTGATAGTGTGGCGCAACTGGAGCAGATTGTTCAGGCAGCGCAAAGTATTGTAAACACTGACTGGCAGCACTGGGCGCAGGCAGATCGCGCGCTGATAGAGCCTTCGCGCTGGCAGCTCAAATAACTGGCAGTTTAAATAAATAGGGACGCTTTTATGACACAACCTCTAACATCAGCCAGTTCAGCATTACCCAGAATTGTAGCCATTGTACAGGCGCGTATGGGCTCCACCCGTTTGCCGAACAAGGTGATGCGCCAGATTGCTGGTGTGCCGATGATTGAGGTGTTATTAAAGCGTTTAAGTCAATCTGCCTATATCCAGCAGATTTATCTGGCTACCGCCGATGATGCACGTAACCAGCCGTTGGCAGAGCATGTACAGGCACTGGGCTATCCGGTGTATCAGGGCAGCGAGAATGATGTGCTGGACCGCTTTTATCAGGCGGCCACTCTGGCGCAGGCAGATATTGTGATTCGCATTACCGGTGACTGCCCCTTAATTGATGCCGCACTGGTAGATCAGGTGGTAGCGCGTTATCTGGCAGGTGATGTAGATTATGTCAGCAATTGCGTGCCAGCCAGTTTCCCGGATGGGCTGGATACCGAAGTATTCAGCATGGTGGCACTCAGCACCGCCTGGCAGCAAGCTGATAAGACCTTTGACCGTGAGCATGTGACCCCGTATTTGCGCGATTCCGGTTTGTTCCGCCAAGCCAGTGTGATGGCGGAACAGGATTATTCGGCTGAGCGCTGGACTGTAGATGAGCCAACGGATTTTGAGGTGGTGAGCCAGGTATTTGCTCACTTTGCCCCACGTATTGATTTTAGCTGGACTGAGGTATTGGCATTGCGCCAAAGCCAGCCACAGCTGTTTTTAGCAAACCAACATCTGATTCGAAATGAGGGAGCCAGTATGGGAACCGGACAAAAGCTGTGGAAGCGCGCCAAGACGGTCATTGCGGGTGGCAATATGTTGCTGTCCAAGCGCCCGGAAATGTTCCTGCCGGAACAATGGCCTGCCTATTTCAGCCGCGCCAAGGACTGTACCGTATGGGACCTGGATGACAAGGCTTATATTGATATGTCCATTATGGGCATTGGTACCAACACTCTGGGCTATGGTCACCCGGAAGTGGATGATGCAGTACGCCGCACCATTGATGCCGGTAACATGTCTACCTTTAACTGCCCGGAAGAAGTATATCTGGCGGAAAAGCTGATTGAGTTACACCCATGGGCGGATATGGTACGTTTTGCCCGTTCCGGCGGTGAGGCCAATGCGCTGGCTATCCGTATTGCGCGTGCGGCGACCGGCAAAAGCAAGGTAGCCATTTGTGGTTATCATGGCTGGCATGACTGGTATCTGGCAGCCAATCTGGGTGACGAGAAAAACCTGGCGGGTCACCTGTTGCCCGGCCTGGAGCCAAACGGTGTGCCGGAAAGCCTGCGTGGTACCATTTATCCATTTAATTACAATAATTTTGCCGAGCTTGAGGCACTGGTCAACCAGCAGGATATTGGTGTGATCAAGATGGAAGTATCGCGTAATCATGGCCCGGAAGACGGCTTTTTACAGAAAGTGCGGGATTTGGCCACAGCGCGTGGCATTGTGCTGATTTTTGATGAGTGTACCTCCGGTTTCCGGCAGACTTTTGGTGGCCTGCATAAAATGTATGGTGTGGAGCCAGACATGGCAATGTTTGGCAAGGCCTTGGGTAATGGCTATGCAATTACAGCCACCATTGGCCGTCGTGAAGTGATGGAAGCGGCACAAACCACTTTTATCAGCAGTACTTTCTGGACCGAGCGTATCGGGCCAACGGCGGCACTGAAAACACTGGAAGTAATGCAGCGCGAGAAATCCTGGGAAACCATTACCAATACCGGCCTTGCGATTACCGAGCGCTGGAAGCAACTGGCCAACAAGCATGACCTGTCTATCAGTACCAATGGTTTACCGGCGCTAACCGGATTCTCCTTTAATAGTGCCGATGCGCTGGCCTATAAAACACTAATTAGCCAGGAAATGCTGGCTAAGGGCTACTTGGCGGGAACCAGTGTCTATGTATGTACGGCACATACGCCTGAAATTGTGGATGCTTATTTTGAACAGCTTGACCCGGTGTTTGGCCTGATTCGTGAGTGTGAAGATGGACGTGACGTGATGAGCCTGCTGAAAGGGCCAATTTGTCATGCCGGTTTTAAACGCCTGAACTAGGCAGTTGCTTATGCCACAGATTGTTATCCGGGCAGATGCTTCGGCGCAGATAGGTTCCGGCCATATCATGCGCTGCCTGGCACTGGCGAATGCCTTAACACAGCAGCATGCTGCCAGCGTGCTGTTTATTGTGCGGTATTTGCCGCCAGCGCTGGCGGATTTGCTGCAGCAGCAGGGCCATCAGATTGCTTATTTAACGGCGGCACAGCCTGGTAGGGATGAGCTGTCGCATAGCGAATGGCTGGGTGTGTCGCAACAGGATGATGGCATAGCAACGGCTGCTATCTTGCAGCAGTTTGAACAGCCGGTGGACTGGCTGATTATGGATCATTATGCGCTGGACCAGCGCTGGCAGCAGCAGGTTCGCCCCTATGCCAAACAGCTGATGGTAATTGATGACCTGGCGGACCGGGTGCATGATTGCGATGTGCTGCTGGACCAGAACCAGTATGTGGGTTTGGCTGCGCGTTATCAGGCTAAAGTGCCGGCAACTGCCCAGTTACTGTTAGGCGCACGTTATGCCTTGCTGCGGGATGAGTTTGCCGTGCAGCATGCGCATGTACAGGTGCGTGCTGGTGCGGTAAAACGCTTGCTGGTGTTCTTTGGCGGTATGGATGCGCATAACTATACCGGCCGTCTGTTGTCAGTACTGCCGGATGTGCTGCCTGATACAGTGGCGGTAGATGTGGTGATTGGGGCGCAGCATCCCGAACGGGATGCCATTGTGCAGCGTTGCGCAGCCCTTGGCTATCATTGCCATGTACAAACGCAACAGATGGCACAGCTGATGGCGCAGGCTGATCTGGCAATTGGTGCCGGTGGTTCAGCCAGTTGGGAACGCTGCTGTTTGGGTTTGCCCAGTATGGCCTTTGCCATTGCGGATAACCAGATTCAGTTAACCCGAGATGCTGCCTTGCTGGGCCTGATTGAAAGCCCGCTGGTGGACTGGCAGCATCCTGCTACGGTAGCGGATGCGCTTAAGGCTTTAATTGATAATCCACTAGCGCGCCAGCGCATGTCCGGCGCTGGTTTACAACTGGTAGATGGGCGCGGGCTGAGCCGTATTTTGCGTGCTATGGGCTTTGGTTTGGTAACGGCCCGCCCAGCCAGTGAGGCGGATTCAGCGCCATTGCCACAATGACGCT
>JASLIR010000148.1 GCA_030152125.1 Alkanindiges sp. | reverse complement strand
ACTGGCATCGCCCAGCCCGCCAAAGGAGCGCACACGGATTTCCTGCAGGCCACTCTTTTCAGCATACTGAATAGCCTGTTCATGGCAGTCCTTGCAGGCGGCAATATTGCCCAGATAAAAGCTCAGGTTACCCTTGATGTTATACAGCTGTGCCAGCAGCTCGGTATCCTGTTGCGCTTCTGCCTGTGGCATCAACTGTTCCAGCAGGGCCAGTTCCGCCTGACGTTCTTCCAGAATATTCAGCGTGCGGATTAAGCCAATGGCCGCAGTTAGCTGCTGTTTTTGTGTCGGTGCCAACTGCATGGCCTGCTGGTAATAATCGCGTGCCTGCCGGGTTAGGCCCAGCTTGTTGGCGGTTTGTGCAGCTATATATTGCAGGCGGTAACTTTCATCCGGCTGCAATAGCGTAGCATCCATGCTCAGGCATTGCTCTATCAGCTGATAAGCTTCCTGATAGGCCAGCCGGCCATAATAGTCCTGTATAGCCAGCAGGTATTGCGCAATGGCACGGGCATCGGCAGCCTTGTGAAAATGAAAGGCGCTGCTGGCCGCATCACGGCTTTGATAATACTCGGCCCAGCTTAAATGCAGGTTAATGCGCTGGGTTTCCTCCAGCGCATCATAAATCGACATGGCAATCAGGTGATGCACAAACACATAGTCCTGCCCTTGTGCACGCATCAGGTAATACTGGATTAACGGAGCAAAGCTGTAACTGTCAGTCCCCAGCACTGCCTGTATTTGCGCCAGTGACACCTGCCGCCCTGCCACCGAGGCATAACGCAATACCAGCCGGTCCAGCGAGGACAATACATCCAGCTTGCTTTGCACCAGATGCGCCAGGGTGGCCGGCAGGCTATCCATGTGTCTGGACAACAAAAGCTGGGTTAAAAACAGCGGGTTGCCATTGGCATGCTGAATACATTTTTCCCGGTATGCCGGCTCTACATCACTAAATTGTGCCGCCAGCTGCCGCGCATCGGCAGCACGTAATGGTGACAAATCCAGCAGGGTAAAACTTAAATCCACAATGCTGTGGCGTAAATGCTGCTCCAGCGGGTCCTGCTCATGGCGTGAACTTAACAGCCAGATCAGCGGCGCTGCCTGGGTGAGTGTTAACAAACGGGCCACCGCATCCAGATCCAGCTGGCTGGCCCAGTGAACATCTTCAATCACCAGTAACAAAGGCTGCTGGATACTCAGTTGCATCAGTACCGAAGCCACTGCCTCCAGCTTTAAGGTATCGCGTGCTGCCAGCGACAGCGCCGTATACAGCGGGTCTTCATTCTCCGGGCTTAGCTGCATCAGCAATAACAACGCAGTTGCCTGCAGGGCGGATAAATGCAGCCTGCCCAGCACAGCCTGCACATACTGTGGGTTATGGCGTTCCGGCAAAGGGATTTCCAGCGCATTAAATAACAGTTGCGCCAGCAGGCTTTGCTGGAATTCGTGCCGGCTATCCGACACCCAGCAGTGATGGCAGCGTAACTCATGCGCGCGTGCCGTATTAACAAACTCTTCAATCAGGCGGGATTTACCCACCCCGGCCACGCCGCGAATATACAGCACCGTGGTCAGTTGATCCTGCAATACCTCCTGCAGGGCCATTTTCATCAACAGTAATTCACGCTCGCGGCCATACAGGATCAGTTGATCCATCCCCTCCTGACACTGCGGGCAGGCATAGCCCATATCCATGTGCTGAAAGGCCGGACAATGCTGGCTGTGCTCACTCAGCTTTATAAAACGCAAATAATGCGGATGGCTATCCTGCAAATATGCCTGCCGGCTAAACCCGGCATGCAGACCGCGCTCTATCCATAATACCGGCTGACTCTTTTCAGCGAGGGAATCCAGCGGCAGGTGCTCCGCAGTATATGCTTCTGCAATTGGCTGTTGCGATAAATCCTGATGATGCAATGTGTGGAACTTGAGCTGATTGCTGTGGCTATACCATTGTGCACTGCGCAACCATAAGACTGTATTGCTGCTCATATCCGCCAGGCTGTTGAACAGCACCCACGCATAACGGAAACTATAGGCAATTGTTGACTGACTGGCGTGCTGGCTACCAAACAGCAGGTGCAACTGCAAACCATCACGAATGACATGGTACGACAACAGCACATGTGGAAAGCGCGCCTGCAAACCGGACTGCACCTGCTGCCAGAGCGTGTCTGGAATCTGCAGGCTTAAACAGATGGTATTACGACTGTCATCCGTACTGTGCAACAGACGCTGCATGCCTGCGACAGTATCGCCCAACTGTGGGGCCAACTGCACAGTTAATGCGGCTGCCTGCCCGGCACTGGCCGGCGGCAAGGTTACTGCTTCCTCAGCAATCACCAGCTCTTCAATGGCAATGTCATACAGTTTGGCAAACTGCTTGGCGGTGCGGTACAGCACGGCCTTACCGGATTCCGCCCGCTTGATGGATGCAATGGACAAATAGATTTTCAGTTCAAAGCTATGCAGCGCCAGTGCCTCCTGGCTCATGCCGGATAGCCTGCGCTGTGCTTTCAGCTTGCTGGTATTTAAACGGATACGCCCGTCATGCGGCTTTTGCAGGTCATCTTCACACGCGCCTAACATAAGCATTTCCTGAATAGTACGGCCATATTTCCCTGTAACTGAGCATCCGACAAATCACCTGTCTCAACAGCATTTTTTATGATCCAGCAGTTAAGCATATCCGCCTGCTGTATGCCTTTGCTTTTGTATGACAGTTAGCAGCTTAAATTGCCATGCCTGCATGCTGCAACAATACCACAAGCCCGGTCAGCATCCGCCTTGGGTTGGTGGACCGGCTTAAAACAGGGTACCAGGCTACGCGGTATCAAATGATCCCAAACTGATACTGGCACAACAGCGGATTGGGTCTATAGTCAGGGACATCGGAGCTGATGGCGACATCATCAAAATATCGCCAGAAATCAATGAAAAACAATACAACGCGTGCGGCGGCTGCATTTTTTTCCAGCGATTTATCAGCGACTGATAATAACCAAACCCGACACAAAAAGGATATACAGCATGTCAAATAAAGGCACTTTTATTGCCCTGAACCAGATTCTGGCAACCAATGATTATCTTGTTTCCAACAACCGTGCATTCTTTGCCATCATGCAGGGCGATGGCAACCTGTGCGTATACCGTGGTGCAGGCCCGGCAGCCCAAAAAGGCTTTTTATGGGGTGCACTAAGCCAGGCCCAGGCCAGCGGCAACTATTTTACCGTGATGCAGGGCGATGGCAACCTGTGTGTCTACAAAGGCACGCCAGATGCCCGTCAGGGCTTTGTGTGGGGGTCACTCAAACAAAGCCAGGCAGTTCAGGCCTACTTTGCCGTACTACAGGATGACGGCAACCTGTGCGTTTACAAAGGCACCAGCCCTAATGACAATCAGGGCTTTGTCTGGGCAAGCATGGCAACCGACCCGGTAGTGGACATTGAAATTTCTGCAATTGATTACGATGTGATCTCGGCAAAAATCATTAAAACCACCCCGGCCGACCTGTACCGCCAGAGCGTGACCAACAATACCACGCAAACCCAGACCAGCAGTATCAGTGGCTCGGAATCCGTGACCGAAACCTCCGGCTGGTCCGACTCACTGGCAGTTAAAGTGGGTGTAAGCACCTCCTTTAAAACCGGCATCCCGTTTATTGCCGAAGGCAAGATTACCGTGTCGCTGGATGTGACCAACACCTATACCTGGAACGGCTCCACCTCCCGCAGCAAAACATGGTCATTCAATACCCCGGTGAGTGTGCCTGCCAACACCACGTATGTGGCACTGATTGCCGCTACCGTAACGACCATCAGCGTACCGTACACCATGACCGGCACCCTGATCCTGAAATCCGGCGCACGCATTCCCGGCATTATCAATGGCCTGTACACCGGTTCTAACTCGCACGACCTGACAGTGACCTACATCAAGCAGGACCCGGTCACCCTGGACATCCAGTCCAGCACCCAGCCGGTGGAACACTATCAACTGGTGGCCTAATCCGACTAGCAGTGATGCTTTAGGGGAAATAATAATGATGATGGTTCACAAGAGAACAATAACTTGTTAATCCTCTCTAAAAAGGCCACCTCACTCAGCCTTTTTAAAGAGCTTATCGTCACCTATTTGTCGTGATGACATACATGTACGATACCGGGCTTAAGCATTGAGATATGAAGGGGGTCTTAATGCTTTGGCCTGGTAATTTTTATTGCGAATAAGCACTTATCCCAATCTTCAAGAATTTTGGTTCTTATAAAAAATGTAATTGCTATTTAATAAAAAGAAAAAATTGCCTTCACAAGTGAAGGCAGTTTTTGACGTAGTTTGGAGATACAAGGCTTAAGTCTTCAAAACCACTTCCATTAGTCTTCAAAACCACTTCCATTAATTATTTTTAAGAGTTGATATTACATACGCTCACATGATTAGCATTTATCAGATATGCAAAAAATGCAATGCGTGCGTCCGAGCTATCTGCCTAAAAGGTAGACAGTCCACTCCATTCACTAAAGCGATACCACCAGTATTTAAGCGATGAATCATCGCGGTACTGCGCATAATCCACACTAAAGCGCTCGCCATTCTGGTTGCTCCATACCCGCTCAAAGTAGCTGGCAGCCTGCAAAACCACCGTGGCATCCGCTTTTGCCAGCACCCGCACATTGGTTTCCAGGTTCAGGTCATCCAGGTTACGGCGCGTGTAATTGGCAGAACCCAGAATCAGCTCAGCCTGCCCCGCAGCGGTCTTTTTAATCAGCATTTTGCTATGGCACTGCTCGCCATGCGTATCACACCAGCGTATGGCCACTCCGGCCTGTATCAGCTCATGCGCTACCTGACGGTTTGGAATGCCATTTTTCTTATGGCCAAAGGCATCCTCATTCGGGTCCAGCACCAGCCGCACCTGTACCCCGCGTGCATGCGCCTGCTTGATAGCCTGAATAATGTCCCGGTGTGAAAGGTAAAAGACTGCAATATCCAGTTGGTCGCCTTTTACCGCGGTGTTGATGCTATTCAGCAAGGCATCACGGATTTTGGCTTCTGTCAGCACCTGAAGCTGTGTGTCGTGGGCTGCAGTAGGTGCAACGGCAGCTCCAATCAAGATAACAGGTACATCGTGTTCCGAAAGCCTGGCCACTGCACGCTCGGTTTCCAGTACATCCAGTGCCGCCTGACCGGAAAAGGTTAAGGCTACGTTATCATGCCAGCTACTGGCGTCATGTGGATTGGCGGAAGTCACCAGTGCCTGCCAGCCCTGATCCGAATCAGTGACCAGTGTTTTACGGTGGTTGGCTTTAAAGTTAAACAGGCTGAAATAGCTGCGCAGGGTAATTTTATCTGGTCCCAGCGCATTGGGCAGCCAGCCACCCTGTGGATTATTGCCCATCCACTGGCAACAGATATACCAGAAACCTGACCATAAGGGGTTGGAGGCACGCAGGGGCAATAAATTGGTTTCCACCACTGCCACACCACCGGCACGTAACGCGTTTAACTGCTGGTTGTGCTGTCCGCCATACACGCTATTAATCGGGTCGGTAATCACCACCACCGTCATGTCCGGGTATAGGCGTTTTTGCGCCAGCAAAGCCTGTGTTACCTGCTCGGCCAGTGGGCGCTGCTGCTGTGTAGAGGCGCCCACATAATTATTAAACAGGAACATATCCATCACAATCAGGCGCTTGGCACCGGTAATCATGCTAATGGCCTGATCAAAAATCTGCTGCTGTTTCTGGCGCTTACCCTGTGGGTCCAGATAGGTATAATCGGCCAGAAAAGTCAGTTGTTCGGCCTTTCTAAGCGGCGTGGCGGCACTTAAACCCTCTGGCAGCGGCTTATAGGCCTGAAACACGGCTGAGGCAACATATGCCAACAGCCACAGCAACACAATACCTAAAAACATCTGTTTTTTTGTCCAGTGATATCTGGTCTGCAAATACCGAAAAACCCGCATCTACTATTCTGCTACCTAATAAAAACTAAACCAAGGCTAGGATGGTTTAACTGGAAATACAAGTGTTATGTTTTTGTGAGAGTTGGATGTTTCTGTGAAAATGGACTGGCTGCCCCGCATGAATAAACGATTGTGGCAGTGGATATTTTTTAGAATCGGGCCACCAGGGGGATCAGTGTAAGCACCACCCCTATGGCCAGCAAGCCCAGCTTATGGCTAATAAAATAAGGATACAGCATTAAACCGATACCGCAGGCAAATGGCAGCGCTTGCTTCTGCTTACGCCCATACAGGAAATAAGCAAAGCCAATACAACTAAATACCAGACCAAGTAACAGTGTGGCTGTATCCATTATCCCGCTCCGCGATGCACTATTCTATTCAGTACACTATCCAAACCCGAACATCAGCCCTTATCATGCATAAGCGGCTTCAATCAGCGCCCTGGTATAGTCAGCCTGAGGCGCACTAAACAGTGTCTCGGTATCGCTAAGCTCCACCAGCTTGCCATGCCGCAATACCAGCACACGCTGGCATAAGGCCCGCACGACTGCCAGGTCATGGCTGATAAACAAATAGCTAATCTGCTCTTCCTGCTGGATTTTACGCAACAGGGTCACCAGGTTACGCTGGGTGGAACGATCCAGCGCCGACGTTGGCTCATCCAGAATCAGCAGTTTAGGCTGCATAATCAGGGCACGCGCCACCGCCACCCGCTGGCGCTGGCCACCGGATAACTGGTGCGGATAGCGATCTGCAAAGTCAGCCGGTAACTCAACCTTTTGTAACACCTGCTCCACGGCAACCCGGCGGGCTTTTTTATCAGGAATAAGACGGCTTACCCCTTCTCCTACAATCTGCTCCACACTCAGGCGCGGGTTCAGGCTGCTAAACGGGTCCTGAAACACAATCTGGAACTGGCTGCGTAAGGGACGTAACTGGTTTTCGCTCAGGCCAGTCAGGCTGCTACCATTCAGCACGATGCTGCCTTCACTGTTAATCAGGCGTGCCAAGGCCAAAGCCAGCGAGGTTTTGCCCGATCCGCTTTCACCAACCACACCAACCGACTCGCCTTTGCCTACCGTTAAGTCCAGTGGTGCAACAGCATTCACATAATCCACTGTACGATTTAAAATACCGGCTTTAATCGGAAAACGGACCGCCACCTGATCCAGCGTCAGCAGCGCACCGGAATCAGCAATACTAATCGCCTGTCCAAAATCATGATTAAGCAAATGTTTGGTGTAATCATCCTGTGCCTGCTCAAAAATAAGCTGCGTGGCACCCTGTTCCTTAACCACACCCTTTTGCATCACAATCACCTGGTCACTATAGCGCTTGACCAGATTCAGATCATGACTAACCAGAATCATCGCCATACGGCGGCTGGCCTGTAAGGATTTAAGCAGATTGAGCACCTGCTGTTGCAGCGTGACATCCAGCGCAGTGGTAGGCTCATCTGCTATCAGTATATCCGGGTCCTGCGCCAGTGCCATGGCAATCATAACCCGCTGGCGCTGCCCACCGGAAAGCTCATGCGGATAACGTAACAGCTTCTTTTCCGGTTCAGGAATGCCCACCTGGTTTAACAGGTCAATCACTTTGGCACGAACCTGCTGTTTGCTTAAACCGGCATACAGCAGCATTTCACCAATCTGCTTTTCAACTTTATGCAGGGGATTCAGTGCCGTCATTGGCTCCTGAAAAATCATGGCAATTTTTTTACCACGAATAGCCCGCCATTGCCCCTGTGTGTTGCCCAGCAAGGACTGCTGACCAAAATGTGCCTCGCCGCTCACGGTCAGGCTATCCGGTAACAAGCCCAGCAACGCCAGTGAAGATACCGATTTACCGGAACCACTTTCACCCACGATGGCAATGGTTTCGCCTGCTTTCAGGCTAAAACTTAAATCCTGTACCAGCACCTGCTGGTCCGCTTTAACCGATAAATGTGCGACTGACAGTACCACGTCAGCAGCCTGCTTAGCGTCTTGGATCGAATGCATCACGCGCTGCCTCCCCAATATAAACCAGTAAAGACAACACCAGCGCCATCACAAAGAAGCCGGTTAAAATCAGCCATACTGCATCCAGGTTATTTTTACCCTGTTCCAGCAACTCACCCAGTGAGGCCGACTGAGGCGGCAAGCCATAGCCCAGGAAATCCAGTGCGGTCAGCGACACAATACTGGCGGTCAGCAAAAAGGGAACTTGCGACAAACTGGAGCTAATGGCATTGGGCAAAATATGCCGGAACATAATGGACGAATCCTTCACGCCCAAGGCCCGGGCTGCTTTCACATAGTCCAGGTTCCTGGCACGCAAAAATTCGGCACGGACCAGGCCGACCAGTGCAGGCCAGCCAAACAGCAGCATGATTAAGAACAGCCAGTACACACTGGGAGTAAACATGCTGACCAGAATCATCACCATAAACAGCATGGGCAAACCACCCCACACTTCCAGGATGCGTTGCCCAATCAAATCCACCCAGCCGCCGTAATAGCCCTGAATAGCCCCCACCACAATGCCAATGGCGGCCGAAGCAGCGGTAAGCAGGATGCCAAACAGCAAGGAAACGCGTAAACCGTATAGTACACGGGCCAGCACATCACGGCCCTGGTCATCGGTACCCAGCCAGTTCTGTGCATTTGGCGGAGCTGGCAATGGCACAGCCAGTTCCAGGTTGGGGGTCTGGTCGGCAAAGGGAATCAATGGCCACAGCATCCAGCCATCCTTATTAATTAACTGCTGCACCGCTGGGTCACGATATTCGGCGGTAGTTTCAAGTACGCCGCCAAAGATGGTTTCC
Organism: Alkanindiges sp.; assembly: GCA_030152125.1. GTDB lineage: Bacteria > Pseudomonadota > Gammaproteobacteria > Pseudomonadales > Moraxellaceae > JASLIR01. The sequence continues at coordinate 48 of JASLIR010000148.1, read as the reverse complement.
GGATAGTCGCGCAACACCGGCACATACAGACTGCCCTGATAGCCCACC
>JASLIR010000119.1 GCA_030152125.1 Alkanindiges sp. | reverse complement strand
TACATTTTGAAACCGAACCAAAATTTTATGCAGTGTGGATTACCAAAACCCAGGATTACCTGAAAATCCATGATGAATGCTTTTCCACCCTGTCCTATGCAGAAACTGCAGAAGCGCTGAATGACGATGTTGAAAACGTATTTTATGAATACGAATCGCCACTGGTATTAAAAGGCGCGCTGGACGAACTAAGTGCTACCCCTGTACTGTTACAGGCTGCCATTGATACCCATAAACAGCATGCCAAATACAATGCCACCAAACAGGAACTGACCATTAAACAGGATAGTGACACCCTGCTGTCCGTTAATGCCCTGTTAAGGGAGCCATTGTTTGAAGTACGCCAGTTATCCATTGATGAAATTCAGGAAATTGAAGCGGAGCTAGCTGCTGAGTATGGTTATGACGAAGAGTATGATGAAGAGTAATTCGGGATTTTAACCCTCAAAAAATGGAGCAGTTTCTGCTCCATTTTTTTCAGCATTAGTTTATAGTCTAACCAAACCCTAGAAAGCCAGTTATCCATTGCCCAAACTATTTTGCGTCATACGGATATTACCTAAGGTCGTCAAACAAATGGCAACGTTCACCTCTTTAGCTTTTTGCGCTACAAGGATAGGGCTATCATCACAAATCAAGTTGGCTTCAGGCCAGTATTGACATAGTGAACGGAGATTAAGACTTACAATGACATTGGAACGTTGGATTAGATAAAGCGGCTCATTATCTTGCCAATACTGATTTAACAACTTACGCAGTTGATCGAGCTCAGTTTGATCAGGATTTAGGGACAATTGACTTATACGCAGCCACTGATTTTTTCTAATCCAGTTACCTTCCTCAAGATTAAATAAGTGCTTATTCTTTTTTTGCACCTGACTCACCCTTTCAAACCAGACAGTTTCAGCCTCCTGATCATCCAGAATTGCCAGATAATCACGCGGAATATCTTCCTCAAACTCATCAAACAGATCCGCATGAAATGAATCTTTAACTGCCAGCATGATCAAATCCTGAGTATATTTTTATAAACGACCTACTACACAAAACCCCGAATAAACGTCTGATACTCCTCACCCAGCTTTAGCTCCAAATCCGCCTCCACCTTGCGTCGCGTGGTACTTACTGCCTCCTGCGTTACCGGATTAATAGCCTGCTTGGCATAATCCTGCCAGTACACACCCACCCCGCGCTTTTGCCAAGCCGGTAAATCGTTAAAGTTGATGCCATGCTGGAACAGCAGCTCGTTTTTATCCGCAGTAGAACGGCCAATTAAATAACTCGTCGCATCTTGTACCGACTGCCCCTGCTTGCGCAGCAACCAGTAACAGTGCGCGTTTAGGGAGTTACGGTGTGCATCCTCCTGCCGCCAGGCAAAATAATCCTGCACCAGTTCCGCTGTAGGCAACTGGCTCACCCGTGCGTCAAAACAGGCAATCTGCTGCATGTGCATACTAAAGGCCGCGCTGGCCTCGCCGGCAAATACCGAAATCAGTTTTCTGGTCTTACGGCCAAAGGTGACATCATCACGCTGCAACAGCAGGGAAATCTCGTCACTCTGGGTATAGCCATACACCACATTAAAACCACAGGTCATTAAATGCATGGTGGTATGAATCATGGCATCACGGAAACGCACATCAAATGGTGCTTCCAGCTCCCATACTTCTTTGGTGTGGCGGGTAAAATTCCGCCCATCCAGCCGTACTACCATATAAATTTCCGGCAATACACAATAGTCGTGTGCGGTTTCAAATACCCGCATCTTTTTATCCAGCTGTTCAAACTTCACGTTTTATCTCCTTTATATTAAACCCTTGTTCATCAAGGTTTTCTACGTAATAAATTTCATCAAAGCCTTCGCTATAACTCGGCTGTTGCAGTTTTTTCAGTACCGACTTTAAGCCCAGCTCCGGTATTTTTTGTTTGCCTTCACGCTGGTTATTGCGCCGCAGGGCGTTGTCAAAATTGGAATCGAAACAATAGGCCACTACTTTAAAGTGATGTGCCTTGGCTTGGGCAATATAAGCCACCCGGTCTTCAATGCCTGGGTTGGTTTTATCAATCACAAAGGGCTGCTTGGCATGCAGGCAAGCCTGTACCAGCAATTTTTCCCTATGCTTTGTTTTTAGCATGTCCAGATTAATGCGTATATGGGTATGGAAAAAACGCTCTTGATAGAAAGTCGACTTGCCAGCGCCCTGTACGCCTATAAAGATAATGAGTTCCAATAGTTATTTCTCTTTTTGTATATCAAAGATCATTTTTTCCGGGCTGCCTTCTCTCAAAGGCAAGTCCTTAAGATATTTGACACAGACTCTTTCATTAACTTTTAACTGCTTTAATGCTTCACGATTAATTTTTTCACTATACCCATATACGGTAGAAGTATCATCCAAAACAACTTTAGCATCTGATCGCTTTGGTTTAGGAAAATATTGCATTCCCTGATAAGTACCGCATGCAATATAAAAATTTCCCGATTCTATTCGCTCATCTATTCCCTTAATCGCAGCAATAATAGCCGGAACCCATGAAGTTATATAAAGTATCGGCGGCAAAAGGACCAAGGCTATAATTAGAGTTTTTTCCTTTTTGGAGATGGAGTTTTTAAACCAGCTTTTATAAACAAACCATACTAGATAAATCAAAGGAACCAGAGCACTCCACTTCAGCACCTTCGATAGGCTCATTAAACTTTCTGAATCCAATGAATCACCTCACCTGATAAATTCCGACTAAACAAAAAACGCGGCATTTCGCCGCGCTTCGCAGATTCAGACCTAAATTAATCCATATAGCAATGATTAATTAAAGATCAAAAATCTTGCCAGGGTTCATAATTCCTTTCGGGTCAAACACCTTTTTCAGCTCGCGCAGGTAACCAATTTCTACCGGGTCACGGGTGTAATCCAGATAATCCTTTTTGGTCATGCCCACCCCATGCTCGGCAGAAATGGAACCGTTGTATTTTTTCACGGTTTCAAACACCTGCACGTTCACCCCTTTGCACTTGTCAAAGAACTCGTCTTTAGTCAGGTTGGCCGGTTTTAAAATATTCAGGTGCAGGTTGCCATCACCAATATGGCCAAACCAGCAAATTTCAAAGTCTGGGTAGCTGCTGGACACAATGGCATCAATATCGGCAATAAAAGCCGGTACATGGGTAATCAGCACGGAAATATCGTTCTTGTACGGGGTAAACGGTGCAATAGTCTCGGAGATATCTTCGCGCAAGCGCCACAAGTTAGCAGCCTGAGTCTGTGTCTGGCTCATCACACCATCCAGCACCCAACCCTGCTCCATGCAGTGTTCAAAAATGCTCATGGCATCGTCAACCACTGCCTCAAAGCGGCCTTCAAACTCCAGCAGCACATAAAACGGACACTGGGTTTCAAATGGACGCGATACATGGCCTGCATCCAGTACCTTCTGCATGGCCAGTTCGCCAAAAAACTCAAAGGCGGTCAGGTCAATACGTTGCTGGAAGGCATGTAAAATAGGCATCACGGAAGCAAAATCCGGTGTACCCAGCACCAATACCTTTAAATCCTGTGGCTGGCGTGCCAGTTTGATCTCGGCTTCGGTCACAATACCCAGTGTGCCTTCCGCACCAATAAACAGGTGCTGCAAAGCATAACCGGTGGCGTTTTTAATCATGCCCTTGTTCAGGTGCAAAATATCGCCCTTGCCGGTGACTACAGTTAAACCCAGTACCCACTCGCGGGTCATACCGTACTGGATTACCTTAATACCACCCGCATTGGTGCCAATGTTACCGCCAATCTGGCTGGAACCGGCAGAGGCAAAATCCACCGGATAATACAGGCCCTGCTGTTCGGCATATTGTTGTAATTGCTCAGTGACCATACCAGCCTGAATTTTTACCATCCGGTCTGCCGGATAGTACTCAACCACCTTGTTCATGCGGTCCAGGCTTATAACAATTTCACCTTTAGTTGCCACTGCACCAGCAGAAAGCCCGGTACGGCCACCGCTGGGGGTAACTGCAAGGTTATGCTGGTTGGCTATTTTGACAATCGCCTGCACTTCTTCTGTGCTCGCTGGAAATACGATAACTGACGGATTTGGCTCAAAATGTTTAGTCCAGTCCTTACCCCATACCTGTAAACTTTCAGAGTCAGTCTTGACCCGTTGTTCACCCACAATGGCGGCTAGTTGTTCCAGTATGACAGCAGATAAAGCAAGCGGCGCATTCATCGCAAACGACCTATAAGAATAGAGAGAAGAATTCAATGCTATATGCTATCATATGCGGCTAGATTTTTGGCCTTGTAACGGAGCCGTAATGAGCCAACAACTTTCCCTGCAAAAAGACAAAATCCGTTTTCTGTTGCTTGAAGGCGTGCATCAAAACGCCATTGACGTTCTGAACGCGGCCGGATACACCAACATCGACTATCGCAAAACTGCGCTGGACGAAGATGCGCTGATCGAAGCGATTAAAGATGTGCACTTTGTCGGCATCCGTTCGCGTACGCATATCTCTGAAAAAGTGCTGGCTGCTGCCAACAAGTTAACTGCGATTGGCTGTTTCTGTATCGGTACCAACCAGGTAGACCTGCATGCAGCACTGTTGCGCGGTATTCCGGTATTCAACGCACCATACTCCAACACCCGTTCCGTCGCGGAGCTGGTACTGGCAGAAGCTATTCTGTTGCTGCGTGGCATCCCGGAGAAAAACGCACTGGTACACCGTGGTGGCTGGAGCAAGTCAGCAGAAGGCTCATACGAAACCCGTGGTAAGACACTGGGTATCGTAGGTTATGGCTCCATTGGTTCCCAGCTGTCCGTACTGGCGGAAAGCCTGGGTATGCGTGTAGCTTACTACGATGCAGTGACCAAGCTGCCTTTGGGTAATGCCCGTCAGGTAGGCACCCTGGAAGAGTTGCTTAACATTTCTGACGTGGTATCCCTGCATGTGCCGGATCTGCCGTCTACCCGTAACTTCATCCGTGCCGAACAACTGGCGCAAATGAAGAAAGGCGCGATCTTTATTAACGCGGCGCGTGGTCAGTGTGTGGACATTGAGGCACTGGCGGATGCCATTAAATCCAAGCACCTGAACGGCGCTGCGATTGACGTGTTCCCGAAAGAGCCTAAAGCCAACGATGAAGAATTCCTGTCTGCCCTGCGTGGCCTGGACAACGTGATTCTGACCCCGCATATTGGTGGTTCTACCCAGGAAGCACAGGCTAACATTGGTCTGGAAGTAGCTGACAAGTTTGTGCGTTACTCCGACAACGGTACTACCCTGTCTGCGGTGAATTTCCCGGAAATCGCGCTGCCACTGACCGAAGGCAAGCACCGCCTGCTGCACATCCACAAAAACGTGCCTGGCGTACTGTCTAAAATCAACTCGCTGTTTGCCGAGCAGAACATCAACATTTCTGCACAAAGCTTAATGACACGTGGTGATGTAGGTTATCTGGTGATGGACGTTGACGCATCTGCATCTGACGCTGCACTGGATGCGCTGCATAGTGTTGAAGGTACTATCCGCGTACGTGTGCTGTACTAATAGCAATAAACGTTACCGCAAAACAAAGCCCCGGATAATCCGGGGCTTTGTTTTATGGATTGTGGCACATGTTAGCTATAACTATGTCCTGGCTTTGGGTTGGGTGGTTTGGAGGGGACCCACTGCAAAAACCGCCTTCGCCTGCGAAGGCGGTTTTTGCGCCTTTGATCTTATAAGCAGGGGCTATGATATGCTTTTTTATAAAATCGAAGCATAACTTCCGGGAACCTATTAGGTGCCCGGTTTAGCCTTAAACACATACACATCAAAATTACGCTGGCGTAGCACCTGCCCGGATACATTCATCAATTTATCCAGACTACCCTTATCGGCAAATACCACCAGTTTTTGTCTGCTACTTAGCTTTTGCAAAAACTCCTGATTACTTATCAGGTACTGCACCCGCTCAGGCTCAAAGCGCGTGCCGTCCTTTAACTGCATGGCAGTACCATCAGCCGTGACTTTGTCCCAGTTTGCCACCAGATAAACCGGCTGTTGCGTATTCAATAAAAATGGTAGGTCATAATAATAGCGGTAATAAAATACCAGTGTTGTTTGTGGGTCAATCAGCGCCTGTACCCCTGCCAGTTGATCCGCATTATTACGCTTGTCAAATATCCTTACCGCAATGGTCATGCTTATGCACAGGCACAAAGCGGCTACCAGCGTGCTTTGCAATACATTAACTTTCTGTTTAAGCATCAAAACAAACAGAACCAGTATGACAATACTGAGCACTATACCCAGCCCCACACCCAGATGCATATTTTGCTGCTGTGCCTTGGAATACAGTTTAGTCCACGGACTCACCAGCAGAAAAACTGCCAGCAACGCCAGAAAGGACACCGCACCCCAGCGCTGTATCCAGACGGGTTTAATGTCTGTACTATTCAATTGCCCGAGCGCTATGGCAATCAACACGGCCAGTGGCGGGGTGGCAGGCAAAATATAACCGGCCAGCTTGGAAGGCGGAATGGAAAAAAAGACAATGCAGGACACCGCCCACCACAGCAGTAGAAGAAAGACTGACTTACCCAACAGGGCCTTAGCCTGAGTGGAAAACAACCTGAACTTAATCAGCAGCAACCACGGCAAAAAGCTGAGCAGCAAACATACCACATAAAAAATCCACGGCTGCTTGTTGTTAAACTCACCGGAGGAAAAACGGTTGAATTGCTGCTCGATAAAAAAGTAATGCGTAAAACCGGGATAATGCTGTTCCACCAGTAAAGGCCAAGGCAGAATAATAGCTAACAACAATAAAATACCCAGCGGATTTAGCATCGCGGGAATCCTGCGCCATGCACCGGTTGCCAGCACCCAGGGCAGTAAAATCATGCCGGGAATTAAAATGCCGATTAAACCTTTTGATAAAAAACCCAGGCCACAGGCTGCATAGGCGATAAACAGGCTTTTATAGCTTTTGCTGAGTACAAAATCTGCCATGCTGAAGGTGGCCACACTAATCCAGCAGGCCACCAGCAGGTCATGGTTAATATATTGACTACTGCCATAAAATAGCAGGCTGGTGGCCAGCACGAGTACGCTCCACTGAGCCGTCTGCTCGTTCACATGTTTTTTTACAAAGCTGAACATAGCCAGCAGGGTAATCATGGCTGCCACCACAGGCACCAGACGCAGCACCCAGATGTGTACGCCAAACACCTCCATCAGGCCACTGCTTAACCAGTGCAGCAATGGTGGTTTGTGGAAGAACGGCAAACCATTTAATCGCGGCACCAGCCAGTCGCCAGATTGCAGCA
>JASLIR010000093.1 GCA_030152125.1 Alkanindiges sp. | reverse complement strand
CCACCAAGCAGGCGCAACTGATGTTCCGTGGTATTTCCAACTGGAAAAGTGATTCGGCCGGCCAGGCATCCTAATAAGGTTACTCCATGATGATGTGAGCTGATGCTGATATAGTCAAACCTAAAATATTAAGACAATTGCTTAAGCCGTATTACTGCATGCATAAGTTAAGGTGGTCTGGAGGACGAAGTCCTCCAGACCACCGCAAAAAACGCCTTCGCAAGCGAAGGCGTTTTTTGCACCTTTGATTTTATAAGCAAGGCAATATATTCTTTAATAAAATCAAAGGCAAAATTTTCGGCTGCCGTAGGCAGCCGAAAATTTGATGGGGTTTGGGGGTCCCCCCCCCCAAACCCCCGTAAAAAACCTTATACCCGTATGAGTAATTGGCTGGTTTGACTATATGTGAATTGGCGTCTGAACTAGCTATAAAAAAAGCCTCGCATGATGCGAGGCTTTTCAGTTTTAGGCATTCAGGCTTATTTGCTGGCTGGTTTTTTCAGCAATAAGCGCTCTTTGCTAATCAGGTAATTGGTGATATCAACCACTTTCTGGTCTTCACCTTTCACTACGTATTTGCCGTTCACCACAATGGCTGGCACACCATCCAGCTGGTATTTTTGCGCCAGTTGCTTGGACTGGGCAATTTTGCCGGAAACTGCAAAGGAATTGAACATGCCGTTAAACTTGGCAACATCGACTCCATAGCCTTTATAGAACGTGGCCAGGGTAGCCTGGTTAAAAATTTGCTGCTGTTTTTGGTGGATGGTGTCAAATAATGGCTTGTGTACCTTGTCGGTTAAGCCCATCAGGTCTACCGCGTAGTAACCACGGGCATTCTGTTCCCATACCGGGTTCATGGCAGCAGGACTACGCACAAAATTTACATCGGCAGGCTTCTTGGCCAGCCATGCAGCCACGTAAGGTTCCAGGCGGTAGCAGTGCGGGCAGCCATACCAGAAGAACTCGCGCACTTCAATCTGTCCGGGTTTTTCTACAGTACCGGGGCTGGATAAAACCGTATAATCTTTACCTGCAACATACGGTTCTGCTGCAAAAGCAGAGCTTGCCATTGCAGTAGCCATCATTGCACTTAAAACCAGACGCTTCATGTTGTGATTAATCCTTGTGTCAGTTAAACATTTTACTTAAAGATTTGCAGCGTAAATCTTAAGTGATTTTACGGCGTTGTATAGTGTTTATTCTGTGAAGTTTTATAAGATCTGGGTTGTTTTATCCTTTTTTGCTTTACACTTGCTTTGTTAAATTTAGCCAGTCTTTTGGTGGATATTCGCGCAGGCTTTGCTATTCAATCATTGCAGGCTGGTGTACTGTTACCTGTATTCTTATTTCGCATTAAACTTTAGATTAAATTTTGTATCAGGTTTTTTTATTAGATTTTTTATTTGATAAGGCGCATCACGATGTCATCCATCAATGTTGATCCACAGGAAATTGCCAAGTTTGAAGCGCTGGCAGCCAAATGGTGGGATACCTCTCCACAGTCCGAATTTTATCCCCTGCACCAGATTAACCCCTTGCGTCTGAACTGGATTGACGATTTCTGTCAGGGGCTGTCCGGCAAGAAGATTCTGGATGTAGGCTGTGGTGGCGGTATTCTGGCGGAATCCATGGCGCGCCGTGGGGCGAATGTGCTGGGCATTGATATGGGTGCTGCGCCACTGGCGGTAGCGCAACTGCATGCCGAGCAGGAGCAGGTACGCAGTATCCAGTACCAGCAAATTCCGGTGGAAGAGCTGGCGCAGGCACAGGCTGGCCAGTATGACATTGTGACCTGTATGGAAATGCTGGAACATGTGCCCGATCCTGCATCCATTGTGCAGGCCTGCTATGACCTGGTGAAGCCGGGTGGACATGTGTTTTTTTCCACCATTAACCGTAATCCAAAATCCTACCTGTTTGCCATTATTGGTGCGGAATATGTGTTACGCCTGTTGCCGCGTGGCACGCATGACTTTAAAAAATTCATCCGTCCGTCTGAACTGGTTAGCTTTGTACGCCAGTCCGGTTTGAGCTATGACGACATTATTGGCCTGCACTACAACCCGCTGACCAAGTATTACTGGCTGGCACCGAATGTAGATGTGAACTATATGATTCATACCCGGAGGCCGGCATAGTGACTGTTTTGGCTCCTGTAAAAGCGGTTTTGTTTGACCTGGATGGTACGCTGATTGATACCGCGCCGGACTTTATCCGCATTATTAAACTGCTGTGTGCCGATGCCGGGATTGCAGCACCTTCGGACGAGCTGATCCGCGCGCAGGTATCGGAAGGTGCGCGTGCCATGGTCAAGCTGGTGCGCCCGGATTTAGCGCTGAACAGTGAGGATTTGTTGACGCTGCGTCAGCGTTTTTTAGAGATTTATGCTGAAAATATTGCCGTAGATACTTGTTTATTTCCGGGGATGGATGCACTGTTAAAGCAACTGGAAAGTAATGATATTCCGTGGGGCATTGTAACCAACAAGCCACGGGGGCTGAGCGAGTTGTTGCTGGCAGCGCTTGATTTAAGCACGCGTTGCGCGGTGCTGGTATGCCCGGATGATGTGACGCATACCAAGCCTGACCCGGAACCCATGTACCTTGCGGCACAACAGATTGATATTGCTGCTGAGCATATTGTATATGTGGGCGACCACCCGCGTGATATCGATGCGGGGCGTGCAGCCAGCATGCCAACCATTCTGGCGGCCTATGGTTATTTGCCCCCGGAACACCGCGATGATTTAAACGCCTGGCAAGCGGATTATATTGTGCAGGATGTGGCGGAGCTGGCGGCCTTGCTGGCGCAGTCCATGCAACAGGTGCAGACACAGGATGTAACACAGGCGGTGCTATAATCAAAGCCGCTATACGCAGTGGCTGCCCCATCAGGCCAGCCATTGCCGGTATGGACTAAAAAGATAAGCTTGCCGGAAGTCGCTGTATTTTCCGGTAACGGATAAAGAAGGATAGAGGCATCATGATTGATTTAAAGCATTATCAACCTCGTACAGATTTACTGAAAGATCGCGTGATTCTGGTGACTGGTGCCGGTGACGGCATTGGCAAGGCAGCTGCTTTAAGTTATGCACGGCATGGTGCCAGCGTTGTGCTGCATGGGCGTACCCTGTCCAAGCTGGAAGCAGTATACGACCAGATAGAGCAGGCTGGTGGTAAGCAACCGGCCATTTTACCTTTACAGCTTTCCAGTGCCTCTGAGCTGGAGTATGGCCAGTTGCTCACTACCCTGAATAACCAGTTTGGCCGGCTGGATGGCATTTTGCACAATGCCGGGATACTGGGGCATATCCGTCCCTTGGCCCAGTATGATATTGAAAGCTGGGATGAGGTGATGCACGTGAATTTGCGCGCGCCGTTCCTGTTAACCCAGACGCTGCTGCCTTTATTGCAGCAATCTCCCGATGCTTCGGTGATTTTTACCAGCAGCGGGGTGGGGCGCACGGCACGTGCTGGCTGGGGTGCCTATTCCATTTCCAAGTTTGGTACCGAGGCCTTAAGCAAAATTTTTGCTGAAGAGTTTAAAGCCGAAGGCCGCATCCGTTTTAACTGTATTAACCCCGGTGCTACCCGTACTGCCATGCGTGCGCAGGCGGTACCCAACGAAGACCCACATCTGTTGCCTGCACCAGAGCAGATTATGCCTGCCTACTTATACCTGATGGGTGAGGATAGCCGGGGGGTAACCGGTGAGTCTGTGGATGCACGTACCGCACTGTAGTTGTTTACGCTGTAGTTTTTAGCATCGACATGCTTTGAAGCAATATCAGGCTACTTTTCTTCTGGTAGCCTGCTTTTTAATAGCTGCTTTAATAATATTTGCAAATCCTTTGCATAAACTATGATTCATTTTGTCTTTTGTCGGCTTAAACTGGTATAACCATGTCATGGTCGATGCTTTTTATCAGGGTTTTGTTCAGTCATGCTTAAACCTCGCTTACGTCAGCAGCTTGCGGAGCTGACCGCTATTCCCAGCGTGTCCTGCACCATAGCCGAACAGGATATGGC
>JASLIR010000067.1 GCA_030152125.1 Alkanindiges sp. | reverse complement strand
TATATAGCGGCTTGATTTATCGTGGTCCAGCCCTCATATCCGACTGTATCAAAGCGATCGCCTAAGTTCTTATGAACAGATTCTGATGAATTATTTAGACATTGCAACACTGGTCATCATTTTATGGGGATTCTGGACCGGCGTGCAAAAAGGACTGATTCGCTCGTTAACGAGCCTGATAGGATGGCTACTGGCTTTGGTGCTGGGTAGCCGTTTTGCGACACTGCTGGCGCCAGAGTTATCCATGCTGAGTGATGACCCGGTGGTGCAAAAAATTGCTGCCTTTGCCGTGATTGTGCTGGTAGTACTGACCATCACTGCATTGATTGGCCAGTTATTGCGTTCGCTGTTAAAAGCGATGGCGCTGGGTATTCCGGAGCGTATTGCCGGTGGGGCTTTTGGTGCAGCCAAGGGAACACTGGTGATTATGCTGGCAATCCAACTGCTTGGGCCGTGGGTGTCGGAGTCGCCACACTGGCAAAGATCCAAAGTTATTGCGCTGTTGTCGCCGTTTGCGCCCACAGTGGTAGATTTTTCCCGGGAAGTTGCCACTCAGGCATGGGATGAAGTGAACGAACATGCGGAACCGCATGCCGAACACCGTCCACATGATGAAGCGACTTCCACGCCATCCGGTTCGGATGAGCAGGCACAGCAAGCCAATGTGCCAAACCCGTTTTCCTGAAGTTTTTGTTTTTACCTAGCCCGTTGCGAGGTCATTATGTGTGGAGTCGTTGGTATTGCTGGTCACTCGCCAGTTAACCAGATGTTATATGACGCGTTAACGATGTTACAGCATCGTGGGCAGGATGCCGCAGGGATTGTAACTTGTGAGGAAGGCCGTTTATTCCTGCGCAAGGAAAATGGTATGGTGCGCGACGTGTTTCATACCCGTCATATGATGCGCCTGGTGGGCAACTTTGGTATTGCCCATGTGCGCTATCCAACTGCTGGTTCTTCCAGCAGTGCAGAGGCGCAGCCGTTTTATGTGAATTCGCCGTATGGGATTACACTGGCACACAATGGTAACCTGACTAATGCAACTGAAATTAGTCAGACCCTGTTTAAAACCGATTTGCGCCACATCAATACGGACTCTGATTCCGAGGTTCTGTTAAACGTGTTTGCACACGAGTTACAGGCTTTGGGTAAGGAAAATCCTACCGAGCAGGATATTTTTGGTGCAGTAGCCAAAGTACATGAGCGCTGCGAAGGTGCTTATGCGGTAGTGGCCATGATTACCGGTTATGGACTGCTGGGTTTCCGTGATCCTAACGGTATCCGCCCGCTCATTTATGGTATGCGCCTGAATGAAAGCGGTGGTACTGAATATATGATCGCATCCGAGTCGGTAGCATTAACCTCTCTGGGTTTCCGTGTTATTCGTGATGTGGCACCGGGTGAAGCAATTTTTATTAACTCGGAAGGCAAGCTGTTTACCAAACAGTGCGCCAAGAACCCGCAATACACTCCGTGTATTTTTGAGTTCGTGTATTTTGCCCGTCCGGATTCCATCATCGATGGTATTTCCGTATATAAATCGCGCCTGCGCATGGGTGAAAAACTGGCTCAGAAAATCCAGCGTGAATGGGGTGAAGATCACCAGATTGATGTGGTGATTCCAATTCCCGACACCAGCCGTACTGCGGCCTTGGAACTGGCTAATCACCTGGGCGTGAAGTACCGCGAAGGCTTTATGAAGAACCGTTATATCGGCCGTACCTTCATTATGCCGGGTCAGCAGCAACGCAAGAAATCGGTACGCCAGAAGCTGAGCCCGGTTGACCTGGAGTTTAAGGGCAAGAACGTACTGCTGGTGGATGACTCCATTGTGCGTGGTACCACCTGCCGTGAAATTATCCAGATGGCGCGTGAGTCTGGTGCCAGCAAGGTATTCTTTGCTTCTGCTGCGCCACCGGTGAAGTTTCCGAACGTATACGGCATTGATATGCCTGCCAAGGGTGAGCTGATTGCCTCTGGCCATACGGTGGAGGAGGTACGCCAGATTATTGGTGCGGATCGCCTGATTTATCAGGATCTGGAAGACCTGATTGAAGCGACCAAGAGCAAAAAATCCCAGGTTACAGAGTTTGATTGCGCGGTATTTGATGGTAATTATGTGACCAAGGGTATTGATGAGTCTTACCTGAATCGTCTGGAAGCACGTCGTAATGACAAAGCCAAGGCGACCAAGGGTAATGGGCTGGTTGATCTTTCTTCGGAAAATACCCCGGTAGACATGACGGGTATTAAAGAAGAAGCCTAAGCTGATAAGCTGTGGTCACTAACAGAACGCACAGTATGTTTGGCATGCTGTGCGTTTTTTAATATCCCCATCATTAGTTTATGCAATCAGGGAGCAGGCATGCAGGGTTTATATCTGATCAGTAATGACGATCCTTTTGATGCGTTACAGCAAAAGCTGGCCGCAGCACTGGATGCCGCCCCGGTAGCTCTGTTCCAGTATCGCCGTAAACAGGTAGATAAAATCCGGCAGCCAGTTGAAGTGGAAAGCCTGTTAAAGCTATGTGCGCAATATAAAACACCATTAATTATTAATGATGATGTTGGATTGGCACGCCAATTTGACTGTGGGGTGCATTTGGGCCAGGGCGACGGTTCACTGGAAGAAGCGCGCCGTTTGCTGGGTACCCAGGTTATCATTGGGCGCACCTGTCATGCCTCGCTGGAGCTGGCGGAATGGGCTGCGCAGGAAGGCGCCAGCTATCTGGCATTTGGTGCGGTCTATCCTTCTTCTACCAAGCCAAACGCCCAGCGGGTTAGCCTGGAAACCTTAAAGCAGGCTGCACAGAGTTTTAGTGTGCCGATTTGCGCCATTGGTGGTTTAACGGTGGAAAACAGCTTGCCTGTTAAACAGGCCGGGGTGGACCTGTTTGCAGTGGTGGGGGATGTGTTTGGTTTGCCGGTGCAGCAGGTAGGTGAGCGGGTAAAGCGGTGGGATACCCTATTAAGGGCTAACCCTACAGGACAGTAAATTGAACTATATGTATTCAGCCACAATTTCTATGCCAGACAATTGTCTTAAAGACAGTTGCAATGGGTTGCCACCCAAATCACTATCGCATACATGTAAATTATTGAATCGAACTTAAATGTCCCGGTTAACCTCAAACGTAGCTTGTTTATTGATTAATACTATAAGGTAAAAATGGTAATATTTTCTCGCCTCGCTGCCTTTGGCAGCGAGGCGAGGGGGCTTTTTGGGGGCTTCGCCCCCAAACCCCCTTGGCAATTTCTTGTCGCCGCAGGCGACAAGAAATTGCAAAAATTATTTAATTGAAATAAGCGGTTGATAATAATATTGTTAAGCTTCAGTCGAAGCTTACAGTTACCCTGTATAAAAGTCCTGGTTGTTGTTATCAGGCCGTGAGTCTTTCATGTTTGGCATCAAATAATTAATACTTATGCCTTATGAAACCAGCTTTTAAATCGCGCTACAATAGCGCCAGTTTTTTTAAGATGTTAAATGGTATTTCCCATGACTCAATCTGCAACCACCAATGCCGAATTATTTACTGCTGCCAGCAAGCATATTCCGGGTGGGGTAAATTCACCCGTGCGTGCTTTTAAGGGAGTGGGTGGTACCCCCGTGTTTGTAGAACGGGCGCAGGGTGCCTATTTGTGGGATGCCGAAGGTAAGCAGTATATTGATTATGTGGGCTCATGGGGCCCGATGATTTTAGGCCATGCACATCCGGATATTGTGAAGGCAGTACAGGAAGCTGCCGTGGATGGCTTAAGTTTTGGTGCGCCAACCAGAACCGAAACGACGGTGGCGGACCTGATTTGCGAGATTATGCCCTCCATTGAGCTGGTGCGTATGACCAGCTCCGGCACAGAGGCCACTATGAGTGCCATCCGTCTGGCACGGGGTTATACCAAGCGTGACAAAATCGTCAAGTTTGAAGGCTGTTACCATGGACATTCCGACTCCCTGCTGGTTAAAGCCGGTTCCGGTATGCTCACACTGGGGGTGCCAACATCGCTGGGTGTACCAGCCGATTTTGCCAAACACACCATCACCTTGCCATTTAACGACATTACTGCCGTGCAGCAATGCTTTGCCGAGTTTGGTGCGGAGATTGCCGGGGTAATTGTTGAACCTGTTGCGGGGAACATGAATCTGGTAATCCCGGCAGAAGGCTTTTTGCAGTGCCTGCGTGATGAGTGTGACAAAGCGGGTAGTGTACTGATTATTGACGAAGTGATGACGGGTTTCCGGGTTGGCCTGGGCGGTGCGCAGGGCTTGTATGGTGTACAAGCTGACATTACCACGCTGGGTAAAATTATTGGTGCCGGGTTGCCG
>JASLIR010000020.1 GCA_030152125.1 Alkanindiges sp. | reverse complement strand
CTGGCGACTGCAGTCAGCTCTGCCAGTTTAATGGCACATGCCCTCCCCACGCCCGGCACGTGTCTGGCCAGTCTGCAATTTGATGGCACAGACTGGTTTGATAAAGGTGAAAAAAGCTTTCCGCAAGCCTATCGCTTTACTAGCTATAGCAGTGATGTAGAGAAAAATAAGGAAAACTATATTCCCTATGCTATTGGCAGTAACCTGTATGGCACAGGTTCTACCGGCCTAAGCAACCGCGGCCCGAATGACCAGCGCCCGGCCGTGTATTTTAACTATATACAAAAGGCTGATTACGAAGTGTATCAGTACTGGCTGTACTACACCGACAATGACTGGCTGAACGACCACGAACATGACTGGGAAAAATATTTTGTCTATGTCAAAAATGGCGCACCAACCCATGTGCTTATTAGCCAGCATGATGGTTACCAGATGATTAAATGGTCCGACATACGCAAGGATGGCAGCCACCCGCTGATTGGCGTGGATGGTGGTGCGCTTGCCTTGAATAACAGCAGTGTAGTTGGTGTGCAGATTTCCTGGAACGGCTCTGTCAACAAACGTGCGGGAACATTGAATCAGGGCGCCGGACAAAGCTTTGCCTGGGTGATTTATTCGCACCAGAACCTGGCGGGAACCAGCAGCTATACCCAGCAACCGGACACCTTTTATTATGGTGACCCGGCTTATTCTACCAATTCTGCCGAATATGGCGACCCGCGTCAGGCCCCATGGCTGCGCGATGAGTGGTTAAGCCCGCCCCTGCCTTAAACTAAAATAGTGCTATGGCTATAGAATAACAGCATAAAAAAATCACGCTGGCTACATCAGCGTTCAATCCTGTAGATGATGTACTACAGATGATGAACGCTCATCGCAGCCAGCGTGAGCTGATTAAAAACGGCAGGCCTGATACTCTGGCCATGCTTCTACTTTTAACAGTCCTTAAACCTTCCTATACTGCGGCCAGCGCCTGCTCCAGGTCGGCAATCAAATCATCAATATGCTCAATACCCACAGACAAACGCACCAGATCCTCACTCACCCCGGCCTTTTGCAACTCTTCAGGGCTAAGCTGACGATGCGTGGTAGTCGCCGGATGGCAAGCCAGGCTTTTGGCATCACCAATGTTGACCAGACGGGTAAACAGTTTCAGGGCATCAATAAAGCGGGTACCACCTTCACGGCCATCCTGTACGCCAAAGGATAAAATGCCGGAAGCCTTACCACTTAAATATTCATCCACCAGGTGATGCTGCGGATGCTCCGGCAAAGCGGCATAGTTCACCCATTTTACCTTGGGGTGCTGTGTCAGGTATTGCGCTACCTTCAATGCATTATCGCTATGGCGTTCTATACGCAGTGCCAGTGTTTCCAGCCCCTGCAAAATCAGGAAGGCATTAAACGGGCTTAATGCTGCCCCCGTGTTGCGCAATGGCACCACACGCAAACGGGCAATATAGGCAGCCGCACCCAGCGCCTCCACATAATTAACCCCGTGGTAGCTTGGGTCTGGCGTATTCAGCACCGGAAAACGCGCTTTATGCTCTCCCCACGGAAACTTGCCGCTATCCACCACAATGCCACCAATGCTGTTGCCATGCCCGCCAATGTATTTGGTCAGCGAATGAACCACAATATCCGCACCATGCTCAAAGGAACGCTGCAAAATGGGGGTAGCCACCGTATTGTCTACCACCACCGGCACACCCAGACGGTGGGCAATCTCGCTGATTTTTTTCAGTTCCACCACATTGCCTAGCGGATTACCAATTGACTCGGCAAACACCAGCTTGGTTTTACTATCGATTAACTGCTCCAGTTGTTCCGGGTGACGGTAATCAAAAAAACGCACTTCTATGCCCTGCTTAGGCAAGGTATGCGCAAACAGGTTATAGGTCCCACCATACAGGGTGGATACCGATACAATATTGTCCCCCGCCTCGGCAATGGTTTGAATGGCATAGGTAATGGCTGCCATACCGGAGGCCAGTGCTACTGCACCAATCCCACCTTCCAGCGCAGCCACACGCTCTTCTAGCACTGCCGTAGTCGGATTCATAATCCGGGTATAAATATTACCCTGCACTTTCAGGTCAAACAGGTCGGCCCCATGTTGGGTATTATCAAAAGCATACGATGTGGTTTGATACACCGGCACTGCTACCGCCTTGGTGGTCGGGTCTGGCGTGTAACCGGCATGGATGGCTATCGTTTCTGCTTTCACGTTGTTTTTCCTGAATAAAACTTACAATAAGAGTCTGTCTCTAAGGCTAGGGTCTGTTGATAATTCAGGTGAAGGTGCGACAGTGGACGTTTTTTAGACGATGCAAGGCATGAATTGCGATCTTTAGTGGTTCTAAAGGAGCAATGAATAACGCAGCAGCGGCAAAAAATGTCCCTGTCCTTCCGGCAGTATTAAAGCAATGCTTTAATACTGCCTCAGGTTGTGGCTAAAACTGTCCCAAACTTCGTTGTGAAACTTGCCAAGGGCTCACCATTGCCTGCGTTTCACGCCTTGTTTGAATCAATTTTAGCCTACAACGCACTCTGCATATGAAATGTCAACAGACCCTAATCTAGCAAACTTGTTTATTTATTTTTAATGATATTTTTTTGATTGTTATTGAGTTTTCTTCATAAGCATTGTTGCAACGCTATTCCATAGCAATAATCAGGCATTAAAAAAGCACCCGAAGGTGCTTTTAATATCTTTAAAACCCTCACCCTGACCCTCTACCAACTGGAAAGGATATTCAGGCGGTGCTTACACTTACCAGGTTAATGGATTCCACAGCTTAAATGGTTTGCTGGTTTGTGGATACTCCACCTCTTCCAGGCGACTGCTCTTCACATAACGCGGCTTCTGGTCATTAAATACCGGCAGGCTGGCCTGATCCGGTTGACCACCACGGTCCACAAAACTCAAACCGGGGCTTTTCATCTGTGTAGTACGAATTTCCTGCAAACCGGTATTGGTTGGCATCTGCATGATATACTTGGCCTGCAGCAAGCCCAGCGACTTATCAGGCTTGCCACGGAAAGCCTGCTCTTCATAACGCAGGAAATAGGTCTGCCCACCTTTCACTTCAAAATCAGCTGCCGAACCTTCCTGGAAATGTAAAATTGCCAGCGGATGGCTGACATTCATGCGATAAACGCCAGCAGGCAGCTCAATCCAGTAATAATGGTTATTTAACAGGCTTGGAATACGGCGGTCATTTAAAAAGAAGTTTGGTGCCAGAATTTCCTGACGGTTCCAGCGGCTGTCGATGCGATACAGATAAACAATCGCATTTTCAGGGCTGCTTGGTTTTACCTCTTTAAAGGCATCCCCCTGCTTCTGGTTAACCCAGCCGCCCACAGAAAATGCATCCAGGTTATACTGGTTTTTATCCAGATCTGTATTGGCATAATCAATGGTTTTCAGGGTGGACTTGTTTTCCGGTGCGGTGTTTTCCACCTTCGGCGTTTCCCGAATTAACCCGAAAAGGTTAAATTTGATGGGTTTTGATGGCTGCATGCTGCTACAACCAGTAACCGCAATCCCTAACATCATCATGATCGGCAAATAACGCATGGCTTCCCTCAGGCGCTTCATCTTTTTTGTTTATTCCGCCTCAATGCGGATTGTGATCTCAAATGATCCTAACATATGCGTCGCAGAATAACACAAAACGATTGTGATGTGCGTAAATCATCTGCCACACGACCAACGGTAAAACAAAAAGGCCAGTTAATCAACCGGCCTTTTTGTTTCAGCTTTTGCCCTAGCACTGGTTCAGGCAGTTTGCCTGAGCCTGTAAGCCTGGAACCTTAAGCCTCAGTTTTTCGTAAACTTAGTTTTTTCACAAACTTAGTTTTTGGCATAAATGCTCAGTTCTACACGGCGGTTTTGCTGACGGCCTTCCGGTGTCGCATTAGAGCCGATAGGCTGTGCAGAACCATAACCCTGGGCATTCAGACGGCTGGAAGACACGCCCTGGCTTACCAGGTAGTTAACAACACTTTGCGCACGGCTTTGTGACAACGGGATGTTAATGGAGTCATTACCGGTATTGTCAGTAAAACCACTTACTACAATCGCAGTTTTGTTGTCTTCGGCCAGTGTAGCGGCTACCTTGTTCAGGGTGCCGTAAAAGCTTGGGCTAATAGAGGCAGAGTTGGTAGCAAAGGTGATGTTACCCGGCATTACCAGACCAATAGAACCGTCCGCGTTACGCGATACATCAACACCGGTACCAGCCATTTGCTGTTTCAGTTTCTTTTCTTTCTGATCCAGAAGGAAACCGGCAGCGCCCCCTACCACAGCACCAATGGCTGCAGCGCGGCCCATTTTGTCAGAGTCGGCGTTAGACTTGGCAACCCCTGCACCCAGCAAAGCACCCAGACCAGCGCCAACAGCCGCTTTGCTAATGGATTGCTGACCGGTGTTAGGATCAGTCACACAACCGGCTAATGCCAGACTTCCTACCATCGCTGTAATAACAAGTGCACGCATGGATTGTTCTCCTGATAATTTATTGAACTTGCTGGAAATCATTGTCCAAGCTTGTCGTCACGCAAACTAGGCTTTTTTTGTTAACAAAGTAGCGATTTGTTACAAATACGCTGCCTTTTGTTGTTTGAAGCGCTATTTTTTGGACAAGCTTGTGGTCTGTGTATCAAAATATTTCATATATTTTGTGAAACAAATCACATTATAACAGCATCAAGTCACTTTTATATGACAGCTATTTAAATGATTTCTATGCAATCGTATATAAAATCATCACTAAAATGTCACTCTGTGTCATTTACACTGTCTGCAATTCCCCTTTAACATCCGGCTATCGCTGGCAAAACAGCTTTGGCAAAACAATCGTGGATGAGACCCTAATGTCTACAGACAAAAAGAAGTCCAACCTTAGCCCTGCCCAACTGCTACGTGGCATTAGCGCAGGTACCGTTATTACAGGCAACACCTTTTTGCATGGGCCACCGGTATTACTGGCTGGTCTGGTGCAAACGCTGATTCCGGCGTCACGCATGGATCAGGTAGCCATCCGGCTGACCAATAGCTGGCTGGGGGTGAATAACTGGCTGATCGACCATTTACTACCGAACCTGGACTGGCATGTCACCCTGCCTACCGACCTGGATATTAATGGCCAGTACCTACTGATGTGTAACCACCAGACATGGCTGGATACCACGGTCATGCAGTACATTGGCCTGACCCGCCTGCCACTGACGCGTTTTTTTACCAAGTGGGAACTGATCTTTATTCCTTTCCTTGGTCTGGCATTTAAAATCCTTGGCTTTCCGATGATGAAACGTCATAGCAAGGA
>JASLIR010000392.1 GCA_030152125.1 Alkanindiges sp. | reverse complement strand
TGCTAACGGCTCCTGTACTGCGTTATAACTGGGTGCTGGGTGGTTTGCTGTTTCCGGAAGTCAGCTTTAACACCTCCAACTACTGGGGGGCGAGTATCCTGTTGCCACAGTGCTTTATCATGGGGTATTTGCTGCTGTGTATTTCTCGTGCTTTACAGAAGGATCGTCCGGCACAGCTATTAAAGGTTGTGGCGCTTATTCCGGTATGGCGTTATGTGCTGGTCGGTGGTTTGATGGGCATGGTGCTGGCAGCCACGTTAACAGTGGTCTATTATTTTCTGATATCACCAGATATTAGCCTGATCAGCCATGCAGCTACTTATATACCGGCTGGCGTGGCACAGGTTTATAATCAGGCAGTGCTGGCGCATGAAGGCTTGCGTCATGTGTTTACGCTGGCAATGTTTGTTCTCAGTATTTTTGCGGTGCTGTTTCTAAAAAACAGCTTCCTGCAAACACAGCTTAAGCAAAAAACACAGCGGGTGCTGGCGTGGGGGCTGGTTGTATCTGCAAGCCTGCTTGCGGTGATCCAGTTGCTATGGGCCAGGGAGATGGGACCACCTACCCAGGCTGCGTTGAGTGCAGGCACGCATGCCGGTATGTACGGCGTGCTGACCTTACTGTTTGCGGCCTTGCTGGGCTATGCCGTTCACCGCAACAAAGTTGCTCTTATCAAGGAGTGGGGGCTGCTGACGATACTGGTTAGCCTGAGCATGCCGGTATTTTTCTGGATACTGCATGGCCTGATGCTATTGCCCATTCCTGTGGAGTTTGCTGTGCAAGGGCAGGTGTATCGCCTGGCGGCTGATGCTGGCCCGGCATTGCTGTTGCTGGGGCTATTTTATAGTGCGCATAGCCAGGCAACACTGGCTAAGTTTGTCCGTTAATGCTGTAGCAGAAGTGAGGTGTGATGGTTCAGGTACCGCTGGGTTCGCTACTGTTCCCTATCCAGTATATTGAGGTATGCGATAACCTGATCCGGGCGCAGGGCGGTGATCTGGCGCTGTTTCACCAGCAGTGTGGTGTCGATACATCACAACTGCTTGACCCCATGGTCATGATTAATGGGGAGCAGTTTCTGAAAGCCTATAGTCTGGTACAGCAATATTGCAGTAGTGATAGACCGGCTTCCCTACAGGTGCTGGAGCACTTTCCACTGACTGCACACGGCATGCTGGGTATGCTGGCACTGGCCTCGCGCAGTATCGGCGATGCCCTGAATGCCGCACTGGAGTTTTTTCCACTGGTGATGCCTGCATTTGTTGTAACGCGAATAAATGATAAAAACCGTGTGCGCCTGTTGTTTGAACGGGTGTGTGATTTTGGCGTACTGAATGCTTTTTTTAGCGAGCTGGTGCTGCTGGTATTGCATAAAATTATGCCTTTTAGCTTGCAGCCTTTAAGTGGTATTCAGGTCGCCTTCCAGCATCAGCTTAGCCATCCGCATGCCTGCTATGAGGCAGAGTTAGGCATGGCAATCAGCATTAGCGATCAGGCGCCAGAAAACAGCCTTTCCCTGCCTAAGTCTTTACTGAGCATTGCACTGATTACCCAAAGTCCCACCATGCACCAGTTATTGCAGAATAACCTGCGCCAGCGCATGCAGGGCATGTATCAGCTTAAACCGGTGTCCTTGCAGGTGCGCCGTTTAATTCAGCTGTTGCTGGATGAAAACCGCAGCATAAGTGCCGAGGTGGTTGCCAGTCATTTACATATTTCCAGCCGTACCTTAACCCGGCGACTAACGGAAGAAGGCAGTAACCTGGCGCAACTGCACCGCGAAATCGCGGTTGAATACGCTACCTGGCTATTGCAAAACTCATCGAAAACCATCAGCCAGATTGCGACAAAGTCCGGTTTTAGCAATGAGTCCAACTTTTCACGGGCATTCCGGCAAGTAACAGGTAAAACTCCGAAACAGTTTCGTGAAGCATAGGGCTGCCGGAGGCATAGCCTTAGGTCGGGCAAGAGAATCTTTTAATTGAGCGTCATAACCTGTGGCTGGTCGGGGAACCTGGCCTGCAAGTCCTGCTTTAATTGCGCATAGGCAGCAGTATTGCCTTGTGCCAGATAGGCTTTGGCAAGACGTAAAGCAATGGAAATGCTGTTATTACTGAGCTTATAGGCGCGTTCCAGTACATTTACCGCTGTTTTATAGTCTTTTTGCTGCAAAGCCACCAGACCCAGTGTATCCAGGATAGGGGCCTGATCCGGTGCCAGACTATTGGCGCGCTCAGCCAGCCTGCGTGCATCACTTAAACGGCGGTTTTGGGTGGCCAGTGTGTAGGCATAGGCGTTCAGGTAGGTGGGGCTGTTGGGCTCGATGGAAAGCAGGCGTTCCAGTTCGTTGTCCAGCAGTTTTTGTTCATTCGGCTGAATCAACAAAATGCGTGCATAAATCAGTTCGGCATCATCCGGGGTGATTTTCAGCGCTTCATCCAGCAGCATACGTGCTTCTTTTAGCTGGCCGTGATCCTTAAGCAACTGCACCTGTAACTGATAGAGGAAGCTGGCAGAGTCCGGGTGATTAACCCGTTCCTGGGTTAAATGCGAAATGGCCGGACTGAACTCGCCACGGCTGACCAGCATCAGCACCAGCTTTTTCTGGGCGCTTTCGTATAAATCACCCTCTACTTTTTGAAAGTAGGTACTGGCTGCAGCAAACTGGTTTTGCCGCTGCGCGTTAATGGCCAGGTAGTAATAGGCCTGATCCAGATAATCATCTTGCGGGAGCAGTTGTACCAGATAAGCCTCTGCCTGTTTGTACTGTTGCTGGTCAATACTCACCAGCCCCGCCAGCAGCAGGATTTCACTGTCATCCGGCCAGCGTCTGGTCATGACATCCAGCTTTTTAAGGGCAGTAGCCTGGTGTTGCTGCTTAAGCAGGTAACGTACTTCAAACAGTTGCAGGCTTTTGTTTTTTGGTTCCTTGCGGGTTTGCCTGTCCAGCCATGTTTCCAGTTCCTTATGGCGGTTTTGCGCCATCAGGATATTGGCCTTTAATGTCATAAATGCGGTTACGTCGGGGCGCTTTTTCAGGGCGCGGTCAACCCGTTTTAAGGCTTCATCATACTGGCCGTTTTGTGCCTGTAAACCTGCCATCAGCACCAGCAGGGAAGGGTTTTTATGGCTG
>JASLIR010000395.1 GCA_030152125.1 Alkanindiges sp. | reverse complement strand
CCTGGATAAGGAAACATGTCAAAAGGATTTTTAGCATCAATACAGCGTGAACTTTTAAGGAGGGTGTTACTTCCTGGACAGAGCAAGCACTATTTCCTATGTGCACTAAAATTGCATCAATGACAACAGTTACTGTCAGTCTGGTCAATAGACAAGCAAAAACTTCTGTTATGTTACACACTGGCATGCTCCCCCTGCAAAGCAATTTCAAAAAGGGGCGGACATCCGCTGTATGCACAACCATATGGGAATATGGGTTTAAAAGGACAATTGCATGAATAAGAACTCCATGCTTAGCAGCCTATTGCTGAGCGCCGCCTGTGTTGTATCCAGCCCTGTACTGCATGCCCAAACCATCTGTACCTTTGATGTGGGCGGTACTTCCGGTGACATGTTTAATTACCTGAAGGATTATCAACTGGCCGCCAAGAACTGGGGCGTGACCGAGCTTACCCTGAAAATTTATAAATCTGAAACCGAAGCCGCAAATGACTTCCGCAACGGCACCTGTGATGGCCTTGCCGCCACCGGCTTTGCCACTCGCGAATTTAACAGCTTTACCGGCAGCATTAGCGCCATTGGTGCCGTGCCCAGTAATGCTATTGCTAAGGCGGTTATTGGCCTGATGGCCAGCCCAAAACTGGCTGGCGACATGGTGCAGGGGCGTAACGAGGTAGCCGGGGTGATTCCGGTGGGGGCAGCCTATTTTGTAATGAAAGACCGCACCGTCAATACCCTGGAAAAAGCGGAAGGCAAGCGTGTTGGCGTGCTGGAAATTGATGCCTCGCAGGCCAAAATGCTGAAAAAAGTAGGCGGGATACCGGTATATGTGACCTATAACAACGGCGTGGCAAAACTGCGCGATGGCGTAGTGGATATTTTGCCGGCACCGGCAGTGGCATTTGAGGCACTGGAAATATACCGCGCCATGGGTTCCAGCGGTGGCATTGCCAGGTTTCCGCTAAGCTTTATGACCGCCGTGATTGTGGTAAACAGCAGCAG
The DNA here is from genome assembly GCA_030152125.1 of Alkanindiges sp. Lineage (GTDB taxonomy): Bacteria > Pseudomonadota > Gammaproteobacteria > Pseudomonadales > Moraxellaceae > JASLIR01. The sequence goes on along the minus strand of JASLIR010000395.1, from coordinate 3,022 downwards.
GTTCCCGTCTGATTTTGGCCAGAAAAGCCGTACCTGGGTGGGTAGCAAGATGAACACCGCCATGACGGTGATCACCAATTATGAAAAAGCCGTACCCGCACAGCACTGGGTGAGTATTGCGCATGAGGACCAGGTGGGCTATATCCGCCTGATGCGGCAGATGCGCCTTGAGTTTGTTGCTAACAAGACATACAGCCCCAAAATGCTGCACTTGCTAAAAAAATTGCGCTGTCAGCAGGATAGCACCAGCTTTGAATGCAGCCTGGACGGCGAATAGCGATCCTTGGCGAAAAACATCCTTATAGGCAAATAATACACTTATATAAGCGATTGACGGGTACATGAGGCAAGCAGATATTGATAACTGCGGCACAATCAGGTATTTTTTTGCGTAGCCCTTATTTCACAGTGTGTATTATTTTTTAATTAAACTTAATAGTGTTATGAGTGTCGACTGATACCCGGGGATGCTGCGAAGTAAAGGCTTGGTCTTGTATGGCAGACAATGGGGTTTGCCATGCGTTGAAACGACTACTACCAATGCCAAGTTTGGACAATGAAAAACAATATCAGCTATGAAACACGTACTTTTAGTAATGGTACCGAACACCTTGACCTGGCCTGTGAAATTACCTGTACCGGCGGCAGTAAAATTTACAGCCGGGTAAAATCACCAGAAGGCAGATACTACATACCAAAATTTAAACTGGGAGAGCAGATTTATATCACCTACCGCAAAAGTAAGTGGTTTATGGTGGACAAGCCAAAAAATCATGCGGTTTAACCAGCTTATATAGCACAGCAGAATTTGCCATGCCACAGCGCCAGCTTACTGGCGCTGTCAGGCAGCTTATTGCCCGTTCAGTTTTAATATGCTGGTTGTCATATCAATGGCATCCAGGTTGCAGGCCCTGGCATCATGTGTATTGACCAGGCACTGGTCAAACCATGGTTTAAAGTCGCTGTAGCAGACACTAATCATTTTCGCCACCGATTTCCCCTTATCCGACAGCGTATAGCTGCCAGTGTCGGCCTGTTGTTGCAGGCAGTCGCCCAGTTTTTGCTGAAGGGCTTCGGCATCGTCACTGCTGGCATAAATGCCGTTGGGCGGACTGGTGTTGCTGTCTGTAGCACTATCTTCAACAGGCGGCTGGCTATTAGCGGGCTGGACTGCATCGGCAGCTATGCTGCTGTTGTCTGATGTGCCTGCTGTGGCAGCAGGGTCTGTTGCTGTAGCAGGCTCAGCGGTATTTTTTCCGGGCAGGGGATAAAACACCGGGTTACTCAGGTCTTCGGCAGGCTGTTCTGTTACTGTGGGCTCAGCACCTGCTGGTGTGAATTGTGGGGCGCGTTCGCTAAGGCTGTAGTTCAGTGCCAGCAAGCCAGCGGTGCACAGCAATAACCATAAAAAGCCACTGGCGCGACTCAGTGTGCTATGACCGCTACGCAGCAATAGCCAGTAAAAAAGCCAGGGCAGGAAAAAAATGCCCAGTAGCAGAAAAGGTCCTACCTGACGGCGCTGCGGCGGCGCTTCGGGTATGTCGCTGCTGGCGACCACAAACTGGTAGGCTGAGGGTGGCTGCTCCGGCTTATTGAGCTCCGGTTCAGTAAAGCCTGCTTCATTGAACCCGGTTTCATTGTGTCCAGCCTGATTGCGTTCAGATTGAGTGTGTTCGGATTGATTGAACCGGGATTCATCGGGCCTCATATCTGCCTGCGCTGTATAGGCCGCCTGAGCCGGCACAGCAGCAGTGGTAACAGGCGGCAAGCTGCCATCCACCGAATAGGAGGTAGGCGCGCCACAGCCCGGGCAGGCCTGCGCCAGGTCACTAAACTGCCTTCTGCACTCTTTGCAAATAATTAACGCCATTCAACTTAACCACAGCCGGAATTTTTGCCGAGTATGAGTTTAAGGCCGGGGATTGTAAAGTGGGGCCAGGTTACTGCCGGTTCTACTTAAGGCCGGTAGCCCAGTGCCATCAGGATAAAGCTGACCATGCTGTCTTCCAGCCCGCTTAAATCCTCAAAGCGGTTTTGGCTGATGCACTGAAACACGGTTTCATAAGCGCCGCCAATAGCAGCCTGATAAAACACATCTTCAATGCTTAACCAGTGCTGTGGCTGTTGTGCCCGGATGGCTTTATGGCCTTGTTTCAGTACTTGCGCCAGCTCGGTAAAAAACTCATTACGCTGTTGCAGGCAGCGGGCCCCGGCAGTGGGAAACTCTATGGCCCATGCTTTGGCAAATTCCTGTTCTTCACCACACAGCTTTAAATAGGCCCGGATTGGCAGGCGTACCCAGCTGTCGCTGCTATTGGCCTGTTGAAAACCAGTAAATACGTTGCCCAGCAGGGCTTGCCGTCCCAGTTGATCTGCAGCCAGAAAGCAGTCTTCCTTGCTTTCAAACAGCGCGTAAAACACCTGCCGCGATACCCTTGCATGTTTGACGATATCGCTAATGGTCGCGGCGGCAAAGCCTTTTTCCGCAAACACGGTAATGGCTGCTTTTACCAGGCGGCGTTGCTGCTGGTTGCGGGTTTCATCCGGCGACAGGCTGGTACGGCCGCGCGGCAGGCCGGCGGCATTGCTGTCGTAGGTGCCTGAAAGTGTGCTCACGGTATATCCATGACAGGGAATAACGCCCACACGCTAGCATTATTCGTTTTAGCACTCAAGCGGCTGTGCACAAGACGTCTTTGACCCCTAATAATCATTATTTTTTTCAATGATATGTAAATAACTGGTTGACTATTTTTTTGTCTTCATCTACAAAAGAACTATATCGTACTTTTGATAATTGAATATTGTTTAACCGGTTCAGGTGCACACATGACTACCAATACTCCCAGCCTATCTACCAGCCAGCGCAAAAAAGCCTCGTTTCCGGTACGCCGCTTAAGCTTTGATTTCCCTGCCAGCACACGCTACTGGTTTGCCGGGGATAGCTATCTGACGCACATTATGAATGCCATGTCCGGCATTTTTCCGCAGGGGGAGCTGATGCTGATAGAAGCCCTGCGTA
>JASLIR010000215.1 GCA_030152125.1 Alkanindiges sp. | reverse complement strand
GCCAAACCCTGACCGGGCTGGATAATCAGGCATTATTGCAACAGCTGGACATTGCTGAAAGTCACCCGGAAGGCTGGTTTGCACCAGATACCTATTATTTTAGCAAGGGCGAAACTGACGCCAATATTCTAAAGCATTTATATAAGGCACAAAAACGCATTGTGGATGCTGCCTGGCAACAGCGCGAAGGTGGCTTGCCTTATAAAAATGCCTATGAAGCGTTAACCATGGCTTCCATTGTGGAAAAGGAAACCGGCATTAAAAGTGAGCGTGCCGATGTGGCTGGTGTGTTTGTGCGCCGTTTAAAAATAGGTATGCGTTTGCAGACGGACCCTACGGTGATTTATGGCATGGGCAGCAGTTATCAGGGTAATATCCGCCGTGTTGACCTGACCAACCCCACGCCGTATAACACGTATGTAATTAACGGATTGCCGCCAACACCAATAGCCCTGCCAAGCAAGGCGGCCATAGAGGCAGCATTGCACCCGGCTCCTGGCAATAGCCTGTATTTTGTCGCTACCGGCAATGGCGGACATAAATTTAGTGCCAGCCTGACTGAGCACAATCAGGCGGTGGCTGACTACTTAACGGTATTGCGCCAGAAGCGTGCAGCGGCTGGAGAATAATGCATGTTTATCAGTTTTGAAGGAACCGAAGGCGTTGGTAAAACCACGCTGATCAAGGCGATTCATCGCCAGTTATCAGCACAGGGGCGGGAAGTGGTGCTCACCCGAGAACCGGGTGGTACGCCGCTGGCAGAAAATATCCGCCAGTTACTGCTGGCCAAGCATGATGAGGCGGTGGATGCAGACTGTGAGTTGTTGCTGATGTTTGCTGCCCGGGCACAACATATTGCCCAGGTCATTCAGCCAGCCCTAGCCAGACAGCACTGGGTGCTGAGCGATCGTTTCGTGGATGCCAGTTATGCTTACCAGCAGGCAGGCCGCGGTTTGTCCTTACAGAAAATTGATGTGCTAACCCAGCAGTTTGTCAGCGTGATGCCTGCATTAACCTTCTGGCTGGACGCACCGGTAGAAATAGGCATGCAGCGCGCGCAGCAGCGTGGCGCCTTTGACCGTTTTGAGCAGGAAAAGCTGGCTTTTTTTGAGCGGGTACGCGCAGGTTATACCCAGCGTCAGGCACAGGAGCCGCAGCGTATTTACCGCCTGGATGCCACCCAGTCTGCCGGGCAGATTCTGGCACAGGCACTGGATGTTATTAACCGTCATATCTGATGTGTGCGAATGCAAGGAGAGGGGGCCATGCTTAAAGGCCAGTGCTTATGTGGGTGTGTGCAATATACCTATCATGGTGAGATTACTGAGGTTGCCGTATGCCATTGCGACCAGTGTAAACGCGCGCAGGGCACGCCTTTTGTCACCAACGCGCCAATTCAGAATAATTTGTTTGAGCTGGTGCAGGGTGAAAGTTTATTAAAGTCCTACTTTTCCAGTCCTCATAAGCGCCGGGTATTTTGTAGCGAATGCGGTAGCCCTTTATTCAGCCAGCGCACTGATATGCCGGAAGTGATTCGCCTGCGTTTGGGTACTGTTAGGGAAGGGTATATTCCACCGCCTGCCTATCAGATTTATTGTGATTCCAAGGCTACATGGCTGCAATTGGGCGAGCAGGTGCTGTGTTATCCGGAAAATAAGGCTTAAGTTTAATTTGCAATAGCTTTGGTGAGGCTGGCTGGCTGCGCTGTTTGTTCTTCGGATTTTTGCTGTTTGTCCTGCTCACGATATTGGGCAATCAACTGTTTAATCTGTTCCACTTTTTCCGGCTGGAAAAAATGGTCGATATTGACCCAGATCGGGTGAAAGCCAAAGCCGCCATATTTCATTTCACGCTGGGCATCCGCAATAGGCCAGTTCTGGTAAATAATGCGGTACATGGCGGCCACCAGTCCGGTGCGGTCTGAGCCATGATAGCAGTGCAACAATACATTACCTTGTGGCTTGGCCTGTTCTATCTGCCACAAGGCTTGTGCCAGTTGTGCACTGCTGATAGACCATGTGTTAATAGGCACATGCACCAGCTTCATATTGCTTTGCGCCAGTTCCACAGCATCTTTATTGCGTGCACGCAGGTTCACCACGGTTTTAATGTTGAGCTGCTGTAATGCTGTACTATCTGCTTTTAAGGGTTGCTCACTGCGATACAGCTGTGGGCTGACCTGATACAGGTTAGTTTGCTTATTAACCACGCTTGCCCAATGCTGCGGGCGTACATGCGCATCCAGTGCGGTGGTACTGATACAGGCTGATAAGCTGGCAGCTATCAGCAGATAGGCAAATGTACGGGCAGGGATTGGTTTAGGGGCAGCAGACATCACATATTGGGTTTGGCAGCAAAGGCTTGCATCTTAAAAGAAATGCCGATGCAAAAAAAAAGTCTTTTAGTTATCAGCAGAAAAGCACGCGAGATCGCGTGCTTTTGCCGTATATAGCCTGTTACTTGTTAGGCTGCGGGGTCAGGCGCAGGTAAGGCGTTACAGCCTTATAGCCTTTAGGGAAGCGTTGCTTGATTTCTTCTTCGTCTTTAATGGAAGGAACAATCACCACATCTTCACCGTCTTTCCAGTTGGCTGGAGTGGCTACCTTGTAATTGTCGGTCAGTTGCAGCGAGTCAATTACGCGCAGCACTTCATGGAAATTACGGCCAGTGCTGGCTGGATAAGTGATGATCAAACGAACTTTCTTGTTCGGGTCAATAATCAGCAGTGAACGGACCGTCAGGGTATCGTTGGCATTCGGGTGAATGAAGTCATACAGGTCAGACACTTTACGGTCTTTGTCGGCAATAATCGGGAAATTAACCGTGGTGTCCTGGGTGGTATTAATGTCGTTAATCCAGCCTTTGTGCGATTCAACATCATCTACAGACAGTGCAATGGCTTTTACATTGCGCTTGGCAAATTCGTCTTTCAGTTTGGCGGTAAAGCCCAGTTCGGTGGTGCACACAGGCGTATAGTCCGCCGGGTGAGAGAATAAAATGCCCCAGCTGTCGCCCAGCCATTCATGAAACTTGATGGTTCCTTCACTGGATTCCTGTTCAAAGTCTGGTGCGATATCGCCTAAACGGATAGCCATGTTGTTCTCCTTTAAAAAATTGCGCAAAGCTTGCTTATATCAATTTGCTTGGGATTAAGATGGCTTAATATGCACTTGTTTGCTAAGGAAAGAAAACAAATGTTTTTGTATTTTTATATCATTTTTGTAGATAAAAAAATTAATAAACAAATCGGCTTTTGGGGTTTTCCTAACAAAGATTTTTAAGGGGGATTGGGGGCAACGCCCCCAAATTCCATCAAATTTTCGGACGCCGTAGGCGTCCGAAAATTTGGCTCTTGACCTTGCTTTAAGAATAGTCAATTTTATCATTCATAAATTATTTAATAATTGTTTTTAAAAACATTACCAGCGAAGAAGCCAGCATGACTCTTATATGGTGCAAAATCAAAAGCCCAAAAAGTGGCTTGCTACGCAAGCCACTTTTTGGAGCGGGATTTGGAGGGCTGCCGCCCTCCAAGCCTCCCGTAATACATATAATAAAATGAGTTT
>JASLIR010000188.1 GCA_030152125.1 Alkanindiges sp. | reverse complement strand
AAGCCGACCGGATTACGGCTATAAGACAGCTGGCGGTCAATCAGTGCAGCCTGTGTACCAAGAGCAACTGCCGATGCTGCATCACCACCACCCTGTGAGGCAATTAAAATACTGGCCAGCATCCCAGCGAGGCTAAGCAGGCCCTGGTTTTTAAAAGCATCCTTGCTACGGCTGTAATGACGCTGTGAGACGTGTGCCACTTCATGGCCAATTACACCAGCCACCTCGTCAATATTACGCGCCGACAAAATTAAACCGCTATTCAGGGCAAACAAACCACCGGGAACAGCAAACGCATTAATGGAGTTATCCTCTATGACCACCAGCGCTACAGGACTACCCAGAGAGGCATTACTGTACACCCTGGAGAATACCTTCATCAGTTCATCCTGTGTCCAGGCATCCTCCAGCAAAGGTGCTTCCCTGCCAATCTGGCGCAATACCATCTCGCCAATCTTTCGTTCGTTTTGCAGCTCCAGCAGGCCGGGTGTGGCACCTAAACTCGGTACATCAAAACTGTTGCCCAAACCACTTTTAGGCTTGGGCTGTTCCGGCAAGTCAAATAAGGAAGTCTGTGCAGCCTGCGCCCACAGTGTGCTATTGAGCAGGGCAATGCTTAAACCAAGCACGGAACAAAAACGGATAATTTTAATGGCCAAGCAAGCCGCTCCAATAAGACCAAAGCAATATTTTATAGCCTTATTGTTGACTGCTTTAAGCAGGTATTCCACAGATTTTTTGCAGCAAAAATGCAAACGCCATTTGATCACTTAGTCAGTATTTACCGATTATCGGCTATCAAATAACTCTACTTGCCCCGCTTGTTATTGCTTTGTCATACTCCTTGCCTAGGATGCAACAACCATATTCATCTCTTACATGGAATTTATTAAAAAATGAGTAAATTTAGCCGTCGCGACTTTCTCACTTCATCAGCCCTCGGATTTGGCGCATTGTCCAGTGCCGCCTCATTAACTGGCTGTGATGACAACAATGATGACCCATTAGTTAGTGTTAGCTTCAAGCATGGTGTTGCCAGTGGCGACCCCCTGGCAAACAGCCTGATTATCTGGACCCGCGTTAGCCCGGAAAGAACCAATGTCAGTGTGGAAGTCAGCTGGCAGGTGTCGGAAACAAATACATTTGCTGTTATTAAAAAAAGCGGCAAAATCAGCACCAGCGACAGTTCCGACTTTACCGTTAAGGTGGACGTAACGGGACTGGATGCCAATAAAATTTATTATTACCGCTTTATCTGTAATGGCACTACCTCACCGGTTGGCCGTGCTAAAACCCTGCCAATGGGCAATGTAAGCCAGGTGAAGCTGGCGGTGTGCTCCTGCTCCAACTATCCGGCTGGCTATTTCCATGTGTATGCAGAAATGGCCAAGCATAATGATCTGGATGCCTTCCTGCATCTGGGTGATTACACCTACGAATATGGTATGGGTGGTTATGCCACCGAGGATGCAGATGCACTGGGGCGGGCACTGCCAGCCGATAACAATACCGAAACCATTAAACTGAACGATTACCGCAAGCGCTACGCCCTGTACCGCACCGACACCAACCTGCAAACCCTGCATGCCAATACCGCCATGATTGCCGTGTGGGATGACCACGAGCTGAGTAATGATGCGTGGATGAATGGTGCCGAAAACCACAACCCGGGTGAAGGTTCTTTCAGCGAACGTAAAACGGCTGCATTGAAAGCCTATTTTGAATGGATGCCCATCCGGCCTGCCAGCCCTAACGACTATTTAACTATTTATCGTCAGTTTAACTTTGGCAACCTGGTTAACCTGATCATGCTGGACACCCGCATTATTGCCCGCTCACAGCAACTGGAATATAAGAACTATATTAACCCGACCACCGGTGCGTTTGATGGCGTGAAATTCCAGACTGAACTATTAGATGCTGACCGTACCCTGCTTGGGGCCACCCAACTGGCCTGGCTACAAAATGCTATTGCCACATCCAGCGCAACCTGGAATGTGCTGGGTCAACAGATATTAATGAGTAAGATGCTGATTCCTGCCGAATTGCTGCTACAACTTGAAGCGCGGGATCTGGAGGTTATCAATCAAACAGTGGTGGCATTGCTGACTATCAAGCAGAAAATTGCGTTGGGGCTACCCGTTACTGATGCCGAAAAAGCACGTCTATATACCGTAATACCTTATAATCTGGATGCCTGGGATGGCTATCCAGTTGAGCGTGAAAACGTGTATAGGACTGCCTTAAAGTTTAACAAAAAACTGGTAGTACTGGCTGGTGATACCCATAATGCCTGGCACAGCCAGTTACATAACGCCATCAGCGAACAAACACCACAAGTGCTGCAGCCTGGTGTGGAGTTTGCCGTATCATCGGTAGGTTCACCTGGCCTGGAAGAGTACCTGAATCTGCCAGCATCACAAGTAGCAGCCACTGAAGGTGCATTTACTGACCTGATTGAAGAGTTACAGTATGCCAATTTAAATCAGCGTGGCTATCTGCTGGTAACCTTTAACCAGACCACCGTGTCGGCGGACTGGCGTTTTGTGAATACCATCAAGAACAAAGTATATACGGTTGACACGGCACGTAATCATAATGTGACCTTAAATACCAGCCTGCAAAGTGCCAGCGACATTGCTGCCGCCGTGTAAGTGAGGCTGTGTAGATATAAAGCCCCAATAAAAACGGCCAGTGATTAAATTCACTGGCCGTTTTTATTTCTCAATCTGAGCTCGGTTTAAGCCGCCGCTCAGGTTTCTTAGAATGATGCTATCAGGACTCTTCAGAGCAAGCATGGTCCTGATGTTCTGTACAAACTCCTTTTAAAGCCTGTACTTTTTCACGGGCAGCCAGCACTTCACCCAGATTCGCCTCAATCCAGTCTGTCAGGGCTTCTACATGGTGGGCAATCTCCACACCTGTCTGGCTTAAGGAGTAATCAACATGTGGCGGCACTACCGGCAACACTTCACGCAGCACAAAACCGTCAGCTTCCAGTACCTGTAAGGTTTGCGACAGCATTTTGTCGCTAATACCGCCAATTTTACGTTTCAGCTCATTAAAGCGCTGTTTTCCGTCCAGCAATGCAACCAGCACCAGCACGCCCCAGCGGCTAGTAACATTAATCAGCACACCACGTGACGGACATTCCTGCGCAAATACCTCACCACGCTGCACGCTTTGCTGCATCAACTGGCGTAAACGACCTTTATTTTCTGTGCTTGCCATCTAAATACCTATTAAAGCAATAAACACTTACCAAAAGTTAGTTACCTAACTGATGATACTCCTCATCCCGGCTTTGTGCAAATTTTGACACATGACGCATACATTCAATCTGCCTTCATCTCAGCGCTGAATCAGCCCAAGTACTGCTTCTACCGGGTCTGTTGCATTCTGCCCCTGTAATTGCTGGTGAATCTGTTGCAGGGTCTGTTGCTGGATAGCCGATTTATCAGTTTTCCATAATGCTTTCGCTTCGGCAAATACCCGTTGTGGGGTCGCATCATACTGAATCAGCTCGGGTACAATTTCCCGCCCTGCCAGAATATTCGGTAAGGACTTATACGGAATTTTTACCATTAAATTGGCAATAAAATAGGTTAGCCAGTGCAGCCTGTACACTACCACCATAGGCCGGCCATACAGCAGGCACTCCAGGGTGGCGGTACCGGATGCCAGCAGCACCAGATCACTGGCCGCCATAACCTGCCGGCCAATATTGCCCTGGTGGTCTTTGGCGGACAGAATACTTACCGCCTTTTGCACTTTGGCAGGTTGCTGCTGCAAAAATTCTTCAATCTGCTTAAAACGCAGAGGATTAATGGCAGGCACCACAAATTTTAAATCTGGCTGGTCTTTTAACAGCAATGCTGCACTATCAAACAGTAAAGGTGCAAGGCGCGATACCTCGCCGGACCGGCTACCCGGCAATAAACCAATTACCTGTCGATCAACGCTTAAACCCAGCACCTGTTTGGCCTGTTGCTGGTCATAATGCAGCGGAATCTGCTGCGCCAGTGGATGCCCCACAAAGGCCGCAGCTACATCATGCTTGTGATAAAAATCCACCTCAAACGGAAACAGGCATAACACTAGGTCCACCGCTGCCCGGATGCCATGCACCCGGCTTTGCCGCCATGCCCATACGGACGGACTGACATACTGCACGGTTTTCATGCCCAGTGGTTTTAACTGACTGGATAGGCGTAAATTGAAATCCGGTGCATCAATGCCTATAAAAATATCTACCGGGTTTTCCTGCCAGCGGCTGACCAGACCATCACGGATGCTAAACAGTTCCTTGATGCGCCCCATCACCTCCACCAGCCCCATCACCGACAGGCGCTCCATAGGGTACAGGCTGTTAAAGCCTTCGGCGATCATCTGTGCGCCACCAATACCTTCAAACTCGGCATGGATGCCTTTGGCCTTAAAGGAACGGATAAGCTCCACCCCCAGCGTATCACCGGATACCTCACCGACCACAATACCAATACGTAAGGGTTTAGCGCTTGCTTGCATGCCGTTTTGTCCGTCAGGAAAAGGATAAGTATGACTTTAAATTATTATTGGTTGTTGAATGCCGTACCAGCCTTTTACTGGGCTGATACGGTTTATTTGCAATTAATTTACTTTTTTAACAGTAATGGAACCAATGGAATAACCGGCACCAAAGGAACAAATAACACCAATATCGCCTGCGGCCAAATCCGCCGAATACTTATGGAAAGCAATAATGGAACCGGCAGAGCTGGTATTGGCATATTCATCCAGAATAATTGGCGCACGCTCACTGCCCGCTTCGTCACCTGTCATCATTTTCAGGATTAGCGCATTCATATTGGCATTGGCCTGATGCAGCCAAAAGCGTTTGATATCATCCAGTTTCAGGTTCAGCCCTTCAACCTGCTGGGTGATAATCTGGCCAACCAGTGGCGACACTTCACGGTATACCTTGCGGCCATCCTGTACAAACAGGCGGTCTTCTACGGCATCCGCCACATCTTCGGTACGGTTTAAAAACCCGTAGTTGTTGCGGATGTTATTGGAAAACTGGGTAAACAGCTTGGTGGCCAGTACTTCAAAGCCCGGCTTGCTATCGGTTTCTTCCAGAATAATGGCAGTGGCTACATCGCCAAAAATAAAGTGGCTGTCACGCTGGGTAAAATCCAGATGGCCAGAGGTAATTTCGGCATTTACCACCATCACGCGCTTGGCAGAGCCACTGGCAATCGCGTCATAGGCCTGTTTAATACCAAAGGTGGCCGCACTACAGGCCACGTTCATATCAAAGGCATAACCATGGTCCATGCCCAAAGCAGCCTGAATTTCAATCGCCACAGCCGGATAAGCACGCTGCATGTTGGAACAGGCCAGAATAACCGCATCCAGGTCATTGGCTTCCAGTCCGGCATTTTTCAGGGCATCCTGGGCTGCTGCCAGGCCAATTTCTGCCTGTACGGAAATTTCTTCGTTGGGACGTTTAGCCAGGCTTGGCTTCATGCGCTCAACATTTAATACGCCTTCCTTATCCATCACATAGCGTGACTTAATGCCGGAGGCTTTTTCAATAAATTCTGCTGTAGAGCCGCGCAAGGCTTTCACCGTACCTGCTTCAATGTCCGCAGCGTGTGCTTCATTAAAACGCTCGGCATACGCATTAAGGCTTTCCACCAGCTCTTCATTACTGATCGACTGAGATGGCGTATATAGCCCGGTTCCGGTAATACGAATGCTCATGCGAAACTCCTGTAAAAATGTGTCACTATCTTAGCGCAAAATACAATAGTAAGAAAATATTTCAGACTAATTTACCATATACTTGCTAGTCTGCCTTCAGTTTACTGTGCACTTTGCCATACCTTGTCAATTCGCTTTTCCGATACCGCCGTTTTGGTTTTCATCGGCAGGGCAAAAAGCGAAATACGCCACTCTTCCAGCAACCAGCGAAACTCCTGTAAACCGGCCTCCTGCTCCCGTTTGGCAATTTTTTCCATGTAGGGATCTAACTGCCGGATAGCATCAGTATCTTTTTTCAGGTTATTCGGCAAACGCTCCAGACGCATTGACACTGCTTTCAAATATCGTGGATATTCCAGCCAATCCCGTGCCGGAATCTGATAGACAAAAGCAGACAAATGCAAGCCATCCAGCTGGTCTTCAATATCATTCAGATTACGTTCGAAAATATTGCCATCAATCCCCAGCATCTGGCGGCGTATTTGCTGCCACAGGCTGAATATATCGGTTAATGAACTAAGTACCTGTTGTCCTTGCGTTAAAAAGCCCTGCCGGATGTTAGCCAGCATGCTATTAAACTCCTGCTGGCTAAACACCAGCTGATCCACCATTAAATCCGTGGTGGCATACACCAGCATGTCTTCCAGCTTGGCTTTATCACCCAGTGGCGCAAACGCCATCACCAGATTCTTTGGTAATTGACGCTTTAACTGGCGCGCCAGGTCAGTCAGGGCCAGTTGTACCAGACGTACCAGCCCCTGATGGTGATGGCGGCGGGCTTCCTGCTCATCATGGTAACTATGCAGCTGCACCCCGGCATCGGCCTTGCCAGTAATCGGCACCAGCGCATTAAACTGTTTTACCCATAAGCCCGCCACTTTTTGCTGGGTTTCATAATGGAAATGCTCGGGGAAAGCCAATAGCTCACCTTCGTGCTGGCGCACCGGCTGCTGGGTGGCAGTACGGCAACGCGCTTTTAACTCATCAATATCACGGCCTTGCTCGATAATCCGCTTCTTTTCATCCACAATCTGAATCAGCGGGCGCAAATAATCTGCTACACCAGCAACATCAAAGTCTTCCAGCTTAATCTGCTCACCACGTAGCAAATGAGCCAACTGTTCCGGCAGGCTGCTACCCTGCTGTGGGTTTAATTGTGCCATCAGGCGCTTGGCAGTATCCGGGATAGGCACAAACAGGCGGCGCTTGTCTTTAGGTAATGACTTTAATAAAGCTTCTACCAGTTGTGTACGCCAGCCCAGCACCCCCCACGAGAGTGCCTTGCTATCCAGCTGCGACAAGGCCTGCACCGGCACGGTAATGGTTGCACCATCATCGGCACGGCTGGGGTCAAATACATAACGGGTGGCCAACTTTAAAGCGCCTACCTGTAGATGATCGGGGAAGTGTACTGTAGTCGGTGCTTGATTGTCCGCCAGTACATCCTCTTCACTTAAAAACAGTAGTTTCGGCTGCTCTACTTCCGCTTCGGCACGCCAGTCCTCAAAAGCGCTACGGCTGGCTATCTGCTCCGGAATGCGTGCGGCATAAAACTGGTACAGGGTTTCTTCATCCACCAGCAAGTCGCGCCTGCGCAGCTTGTCTTCAATCCGTTCAATTTCTTTAATTTTTTGCAGGTTATGGCTTAAAAATACCGGTGACATGCCCAGCTCACCCGTCACCAGTGCATCCCTTAAAAAAATCTCGTGCGATTCAACCTGGTTTACTTTTTCATAATTGCATGGTTGCTTGGCCTGAATAATCAAACCAAACAGGGAAATCTGTGCATAAGCATTCACCGTACCGGATTTTTTCGACCAGTGTGGTTCAAAATAATGATACTTCAGCAAATCGCCAGCTGCAGACAAAATCCACTCCGGCTCGATTTTAGCCAATGTACGTAAATACACCTGCGAGGTTTCCACCATCTCAAAGGCCATCACCCAGGGCGCCTGCTGCTTGTGCAGGCTACTTGCCGGGAAAATTTTGGCCTTTTGCTGGCGTACTGCCAGATACTCATTTTTGATATCAGTCTTTTGCGCAATAAAAGACAGCAATCCGGTTAATAAAGCGCGGTGCAGATTTTCATAATTGGCCGGTTTTTCGTTAAAGGACAAGCTCAGTTGCTGTGCCTGTTCTAACAGCTGTTGATAGGTTTGCCGCCATTCCCGCAAACGCAACCAGCTTAAAAAGTGCTGGCGGGCAAACTGACGGCGCTGGCTTTCGCTCATCTGGCCTTTTTGTTCGGCAATGGTTTTCCACAGCTTGATATAAAACAGGAAGTCTGATTCGCCTTCTTTAAACAGGGCATGCTTCTGGTCGGCCTGGGTCTGCTTGTCTGCCGGGCGTTCACGCGGGTCCTGCACCGCCAGTGCACTGACCACTATTAGTGTTTCATGCAGGACGCCAAAATGGGCACCGCCCAGGATCATACGGGCTAAGCGCGGGTCAATCGGCATTTTTGCCATCGACTGACCAATTTTAGTGAGTTTGGTCTCGCCTTTTTTATCCAGCAGCGCCCCCAGCTCAATCAGCAGTTTTTTACCATCATTGACCAAGCGATGATCCGGCGGGTCAATAAAATCAAAATTGTCCAGATTGCCCAGCCCCAGGCTTTCCATCTGCAAAATCACCGAAGCCAGGTTGGTACGCTTGATTTCCGGTTCGGTAAATTCCGGGCGGGATTTAAAATCCTCTTCGCTATACAGGCGGAAACACACACCTGGTGCAATACGGCCACAACGGCCTTTACGCTGGTTAGCTGCCGCCTGGCTAATGGCTTCAATCGGTAAGCGCTGTACCCGCGAACGGTAGGAATAACGCGAAATACGCGCAAAGCCGGTATCAATCACATAGCGGATATTGGGTACGGTCAGCGCAGTTTCTGCCACGTTAGTAGCAATAATAATGCGGCGGCCTTTGCCACTGGGGCTAAAAATCTTTTGCTGTTCACTTAAGGCCAGCCGTGCATACAGTGGCAAAATTTCGGTATGTTTGGGACCAAAGCGTTGCAGGGTATCCTGCAAGTCACGGATTTCCTGTTCGGTACTGGCAAATACCAGAATATCAGCATGTTCAGGATGGCCCTTGGCCTGTGCATCCTGATAACACTCCTCCACGGCAGCTACGACGGCACGTGGCAGGTTTTCTTCCACATCATCAAAGGCATCATCGTCACTGCCACCAACCGCAAGGTCGGATACCGGGCGATATACCAGGTCAACCGGAAAACTACGACCCTCTACCTCAAACACTGGTGCATTATTAAAGTACTGGCTAAAGCGGTTCACATCCAGCGTTGCAGAGGTCACAATCACTTTTAGATCAGGGCGCTTGGGCAAAATCTGGCGGATATAGCCCATCAGGAAATCGATGTTTAAAGAGCGCTCATGCGCTTCATCAATAATGATGGTGTCGTATTTATTCAAAAAACGGTCATTGGCCAGTTCGGCCAACAAAATACCATCAGTCATCAGGCGGATAAAGGCATTATTATCGCCAGTTTCATTAAAGCGTACTTTAAAACCGACTGATTTACCCAATGGCTCTTTTAGTTCTTCGGCAATACGTTGCGACACACTGCGTGCCGCCAGACGGCGTGGCTGGGTATGCCCAATAATACCGGTCAGCCCGCGCCCGGCCAGCATGGCAATTTTGGGTAACTGGGTGGTTTTACCAGAACCGGTTTCACCAGCGACAATAATGACCTGATGCTGCTGGATAGCCTTAATCAGCCGCTCGGCACTTTGCGATACTGGTAAATCGGCATTTAGTTCAATGTCCGGCAGGCGTTCAACCCGCGCCTGCACTGCCGCCTGCGATTTAGCCAGCAAATCCTGATAAGCCTGATCATTTTTAAACTTCCCGTGTTTCAGGCGTGACAATTGATAGCGGTCACGTGCCAGAACCAGTTGAGCGTGATCGACAGCCTGTTGTTGCATAAATATCCTGAGCAGTTTTACGGTATTAAAATTTTAAAGGCGCATAGTGTAGCGGCTTAAGTGGTTAAGATGTATGTATGGAATAAAATTTTACAAGGATTGCTTCTTTATTTTTAATGATACTGCTTTAGAAACAAGGCTAAAGCAGTACAGAAATTATTATGCTAACTGATTTATTTAGCCTCTGGAATCAATACATCAATCCCGATTTCCTGATAGCGGCGCTTGATTTCCTGTAAATCAGCCTGCAAGTCATCCCCCGGAATAATCTTGCCAATCAACCCGCCATGCTTGGTACGGCTATTGGCAAACATCAGCACAATAGGCACATTGGCCGCTTTGGCAATGTGCCAGAATCCGGTTTTAATCGGCTTGCGCGCATCAGTCTCGCCTTTGGCACGGGTAGCTTCCGGTGCAATAACCAGGGTAAACTTTTCCTGCGCGGCAAACTGTTGCGCCATTTGCGCAACCACATCGGTAGATGCCTGACGGTCTACGGAAATACCACCCAAAGCTTCCAGCAAAGGCTTCATGGGACCTTTAAACAGTTCTTTCTTGATTAAAGTGTGTACTTTAACATGCAAAATCCGGAACAGCGCCAGTGACAAAATGGTATCCAGATTAGAGGTATGCTCAAAGCCGATAATTACCTGTTTGTCGAATAAAATGGCGGGGTCTGCATCATAAGTCCAGCCATTTATTTTAAATATTGCATCACCCAGCTTTGCTAACAATTTACTCATATTCAGTCCGTCAGCTGTCGCCATCAACTTGTTTTAATCATGCGGCAACAGG
>JASLIR010000154.1 GCA_030152125.1 Alkanindiges sp. | reverse complement strand
TACAAAAATTCACATTTAAACATAAAACACTATATTTTTTAAACGTTCTACATAAAAGGAAACCCAAATGAAAAAGTTCGCTATTGCCACCCTATTTGCCCTCGCCAGCAGCAGCACATTTGCCGGCACAGGTACAGGTGTTATCACTTCCCTTACCGTTCAGCCTCAGGCCGGTCTCATCATCTTAAAAACCACCACCGTAACAGGTTCACCTGCATGTGCACTCTGGTCCAATAAATTTGGCACTAAAATCAACAGCACTGATGAATTTAAAGCCCTGTCCGCTGCATTACTGGCTGCAAAAATAGCAAAAACACCCATCAATATCGCAGGTACTGGCAGTTGCGTATCCGGTGGTGCAACCGAAGATATTCTGAGTGTAACCATTAGCAACTAAACCTACCCATTTTCATTTTTGTGTGAGCCCCGTATGAGTAAACGTTTGCTACTGGTTTTTTTTGCCGCTTTAATCCTGATTTTACTGGTTTACTTCCTGACTTCAGAAAAAAGCAGTAATGCTGTTCAACCAGCATACCCAGACAGCGAAGCAGGATTTAGCCAGCAGGCTCCCCCTGCAACAACTGTTAGTACCAGTGATCAACCGGTGCAACAGCAAAGCACTTCATCAAATGACGGGGTTGATACCAAAAGTGATTTTTCAATACAGCCAATCAACCCCGAAACTGACCCGGCTAATCAGGTGTCAAAGCCATAAGAACAATGCCGGTTCATCGGGTCCAATTGTGCAATACCTGACACACCAGACCGGCGCTCCGGTTAGGTGTGCAAGATGAGGAAATCATGAAAAAACGATTGATGCTTTCAAAAGTAATCGTTGCCTCTGTCCTTGCATTTAGCAGCATAAATACATATGCACAGATTACGGCGGATCAGGCACTTAGCCAGCTATCCGCTGAGGCAGTCAATAAGGCTAAGGCTGGCGGCATCAGCTTGAGCAAGCTGGTTAGCAATGCTTCCAACGACCTTATTGTAGAATATAACGTAGCTGAAACCAGTACACTTAACAGCCAGTTCCCCAGCAGCCAGAACATCCATGCTGCTATCAAAAACAGGGTTAAAGGAAAACATGCGACAGGAAACCTGACGCTTAGGGATTATTACGCTGTTCCCGTTACACTTAACCGTATTTCTGATCGCGATACGCTAGTTGAACTATTGAATGATCCAGATGTAAAAGCGGTCTACCCTAACCGGGTCAATACTACCAACCTTGCGCAAAGCCTACCGCTTATTAGACAGCCAGAAGCAGTTGCAGCAGGCTTTAATGGTACTGGTAGCAGCGTAGCTGTGCTGGATACTGGTGTAAACTATACGCATAGTGCCTTTGGCTGTACGGCGCCTAACACCCCAGCCAGTTGCAAGGTAGCCTATTCCGCCGATTTTGCAGCGGATGATGGATCACTTGATGATAATGGACATGGTAGCAATGTATCAGGCATTGCTTCCGGTGTTGCACCTGGTGCAAAAATTATTGGTCTGGATGTATTCGATGGTTCCGGAGCCTATGATAGCGATATCATCGCTGCCCTGAACTGGGTTTTAAATAACGCCACTACCTATAACATTAAAGCAGCCAACATGAGCCTTGGTGTAAATGGAAGTGAATATAGCACTGCTTGCAGCAGTCCATTCACCACCATTTTTTCACAATTGCGTACAGCAAACATTGCCCCTGTTCTTTCTGCTGGTAACTCTGCAAAAATCAATGGTGTAGGCTATCCAGCCTGCACAGCAGGCTCTATTGTAGTAGGCGCGGTTTATGATGCAAATTTAGGTGGCCTGGCCTGGAGTAGTTGTACGGACTATAGTACCAGCGCAGATCAGGTAGCCTGCTTTAGTAATAGCGGAGACCTTGTCACCCTATTTGCACCAGGTGCAATTATCGATGCTGCTGGATACTCCATGGGAGGAACTTCTCAGGCAGCCCCTCATGTTGCTGGTGCCATCGCTGTTTTACGTGCTACAGGCACAGGCAATGCAGAGCCTCTGGATGATACTATTCAGCGACTTGAAGCAACTGGTACCCCCGTAACTGATGCCAAAAGCGGACTGACCCGGCCCCGTATAGACCTGTACGCGGCTGTATTGTCCTTTAGCGATAACAGTTTATCCTGGCTATCGACCGTTATTAGCTATGTGATTGGTTAAAACTGGTTTTAGCCTTCATAAAAAGGTGAGCATTCAGCTCACCTTTTTTATGGCCTCCCTTTTTTAGCCACACAAGCCAGCATTTAAATGACTGATAAGTCGTTTATATTTTAAGCATTTTTAAGAAGTTGCGGCTATAGAATGAGATGGGATCAGACCCCCTGCCAGTAAAAGAAGAGAAAAACCAATGCTTAAAAAGCTTGCTTACACCTGTCTGTTAGTTATCGCACTGCTAACCGTGCTGATCAGTTACCCGCTTATTAAAGGACACTACAACCCGGAGGGCTACACTACCGGCAAATTAGCTCAGTTTTGCGCAAGCAAACATCAACAGCCAAGCATCATTTTTCTAGGAGACAGCCTGACCCAGGGCACCCTGTCATTTGATTATGTATCCCCGCTTGCAGCGCGATATCCTTCCATCCATTTCATCAATGCCGGTAAAAATGCCCGGCTATCAGCCCAACTGCTGGAGCAGATTGATCCCCTGCTGACCTGTAATGTGTCGGAGGTGATTATTTTAATTGGCGATAACGATATTTTTTCGCACTCTTTTCCAGCCTATGCCGCATTTTATAGCCAGCACTGGGACCTGCAGGAAAAACCATCACCTGCAACCTTTCTACGCAACATGGATCACATCGCCTCTACCTTAAAACGGCAAGGCATTAAAACCACCTTGGTCTCTCCGGCGTTGATTGCTGGTTCATCCAGATTTTCGGATGCACCGCAATATGTTAATGGCCTTAAAGCCATATCAACCAGATACGCTGCTGGTTACATTGGCCTGAATGAAGAAATTGCTAAAAAATACGCCCTAAACCCGCACCTGAATGACGCCTGTGCAGATAGCCTTGAATATAATCGCTTTATAAAAAATAACTATCTATCGCTGTTTAAGCACTACTGGTTCGGGGAAAGCTGGGTAAGCATCGCCAAAACACGCCATCTTGAATATACGCATGATTGTGTGCATCTTGATGATCAAGGCGGTCAAATTTTACTTTCCCTGTTGATAAAACATCTTGATCAGAAAGAATAAATCATTGAGGATTAACAACATGTTATTAAACTTTCTGCAAGCACAACCTATGAAGCAAATTATTGGCTTATTTGCACTTGCCATGATAAGCAGTTGCACAGTGCTGCCTAGTGTACAAACTGCCCCTGTAAGCAGTTCATCAGCATCAGGCTGGACGGACAGCTATCAATCCCGGCTGGAGGCACTGGCACTGCTGCAAAGCATCAATGCAAATATCCTTGGCAGCACCAGCGCCACCGCCAGCCTGCAACAATGGTGTGCCGACCACCACATGGCTAGCGAACCAACAATTAGCGCACGTTTAATACCCGGCGCAGCTAACCCGCCTACCGCTGAACAGTTGCGCCGCTTAAACGTCAAGGATGGCAGCGCGTTAAAATACCGGTTGGTGGAACTACGCTGTGGTGAGCATATCCTGTCTGTGGCGGAAAACTGGTATGTGCCTGCCCGCCTGACAGCCGACATGAACCACCTGCTTGAGAACACAGACACACCGTTTGGCAAGGTAGTATTGCCGCTGGCACCCTTCCGCCGTACCTTTGAGGCCAAATTACTGTGGTCGCCACTGCCACAAAACTGGGAACTTACACCTCCCATCACAGCACAAACTGCTGCTAACGCGCGACAACCTTTAATCATTCCAGCCGAACTGTTTAGCCACCGCGCCGTACTATACAGCAAGGACAACCTGCCAATTGCCGAAGTCAGCGAGCGCTATCAGGGTACGCTGCTTAATTTTAAACGCTCAGCCGTAGCCTCCCTGCCCTGAACAACCTGCCGTATAAACTGGTGGCAGGCACTAAATACTGCTTCGGGTGCCTCCCACATGGGCCAGTGCCCAATCCTTGCCAGCTCAATCACCTGTGCATTAGGCACCAGCTCGCGGTAACGCTGCGCCATATGCGCACCGGAATTGGGATCATCGGCCCCATTCAGCAATAACATTGGCACAAGGTTTTGCTGTAAGGGTACTACCAGCCGGTCCCGGTACACTGCCCGCTCTAAAATGGCTTTGTTCAGCCCATACAAGGCATGGCGGCCATCCTTATATTCCAGTTGCTCAAACCAGATGTCCAGGTCATCCTCGCCTGGTTGGGTATTGACGCCAAACATTTTCGCCATGGCTTTTTTAAAAGCGGACTTAGGAATCTTGGGCGCTATCCACGTCCCAATAGCGGAAGCAAACAGTTTCTGGATAAAACGCGGCCGGTACACCTCGGCAAACAGCCCACCATTCATAAACACTACCGAGGCAATGGTGGACAGGCTGCTATCATGTATCAAGCTATCCTGTAAGCGCCGGGCCAGTAACTCCTGCACCACTCCAACGCCCAAGTCATGTGCCACTAAATGCACGCTGTTTAAATCAAGATGCTGGAAAAGTGCCTCCAGCATATCGGCATGATCCATCACACTGTAGGCATAGCCGGCAGGTTTATCCGAAAAGCCAAAGCCCAGTAAATCCAGCGCTATTACCCTGTAATGCCCAGCAAATGAGGGCCAGACCTTTTTCCAGTCCAGCGAGCTGGTGGGATAGCCGTGAATCAGCAGCACAGTCTCCCCCTTGCCTTCGTGCTTATAAAAAAGTTCATATTGTTGATACGGGAAAAACTTCCCGTTTAAAAACCATTGCTTCAATGTTGCTGACATGCGCTTAGCCCCTGCCTTTATGCTGTGTCATGCGTTTATGGCATGGAAGCACTACTGGGCTCCTTGATAATTATCAAGATGCAGGATTTATTGTCGTAATTTTTTATGTATTTTTATTGGGCCTTTATTTGGGCTTTACCCGGCTCAGGGTTTCCGGAGTTAGCCCCAGATACGATGCAATATGAAAATCCGGCATGCCTGCAATAACCGCAGCTGGCATCACACTGCAAAAGAACTGGTAACGATCCGCCGCTTTTTTATGCTGCAACATCAGCAAGCGCTGCTGCATGGACAAATAATGCTGCGCGCCCATATA
>JASLIR010000152.1 GCA_030152125.1 Alkanindiges sp. | reverse complement strand
TGCTTTTGTCCCCTCATAAAAAAACTTCCACCAGCACCGGATAAATTTATCACAGTACCGGCAGAAGTTTTAATGTTTAGTCAGCTTTATGCCACCAATGCAACCATTAAGCTGGCTGGGCAGTCTTGCCTTTTACGGTAAACACATAGTCTTCAAAAGGAAAACGGCGGTTTTTCCATGCTGCTTCCAGCGTGGTGGAGGCGCGGAAAGGCACATCACCATGCTTGGTAAAGTAGTAGCTGTTGGAACCCTGACAGCTTGGGTTGGAAAATACCTGACGGTCTTTACGCGACAAAATATCCGCCATATAGGCTTCCTGCGCGGATTTTGTTACTTCAACGGCAACTGCACCACGCTTTCTGGCCTCACGCAATACACGCACAATATGCGCTGCGCTGTTTTCAATTAAGGTGAAGAACGACGCGCCGTTATAGCCGTATGGGCCAAAAATGGTAAATATGTTGGGAAAGCCCGCAACCGAAATACCCTGATACGAACGCAGGCGGTTTTCATCCCAGTCATCTGCCAGGTTAACCCCATTGCGCCCCAAGGCGGCATAGGTTGGCAGGGCATCTTTATCGGTTACTTTAAAGCCGGTGGCTAAAATCAGCACATCCAGTTCATGCTCCACACCATTGGCGGTACGGATGCCTTTAGGCGTGATTTCCACAATGCTGTTAGTTTCCAGTGCCACATTGTCGCGGTTAAAGGTTTTCAGATAGGAATTATGGAAGCTTGGGCGCTTACAGCCAATGGCATAGTTAGGCGTTAGTTTTTTACGTGTTTCAGGGTCATTTACCTGTGAAGCAACGTAGGCGCGGGCAGCTTTTTCAATCAGCTCGGTACCCGGAATAAAGCTGTGATAATGCGCCACCACCGGAAAGGTGAATTCCACAAAGGCCTGGCTGGCAAGGCGGGAAACTGCTTTTACCCCGGGCAGTGCTTTTAAGCCCAAACGTGCCGCGTTGGACAGCGGGAAATCCGGCTTTGGCAAGCACCAGATGGGGGTACGCTGGAACACGGTCAGTTTTTTAACGCTAGGGGCAATGGCAGGAATCACCTGCACGGCGGTTGCACCGGTACCAATAATACCCACACGCTTGCCGGTTAAATCCACCGAATGATCCCAGCGGCTGGTGTGCATGGTCTTACCCTTAAAGCTGTCAATGCCAGCAATATCGGGTAGTTTAGGCTGGCTCAAAGGGCCACCAGCATGTATCAGCCAGCGTGCGGTTAAATTGCCGCCACTGGTTTCCAGCTCGTACTGGCTCTCGTTTTCGTCAAATGTGGCTTTGTGTACGCGGGTATTAAAGCGGAATAGTTTTGCCAGATTATATTTGGCTACGCATTTCTCGGCATAGGCTTTCAGCTCTTTGCCCGGTGCATAGCTTCTGGACCAGGTGCTGCCTTGTTCAAAAGAAAACTGATAACTGAATGATGGAATATCAACTGCAACACCCGGATAGGTATTCCAGTGCCACACACCGCCAGGTCCAGTGGCGTCATCAACAATCAGGATATCTTCAAATCCAGCCTTGCGCAGTGCGATAGCCGTACCAATGCCGGAAAAGCCGGCACCGACAATAACGATCTCGTGATGTTCAGTCATATTGACCTCTCTAACTCATTGCTTATTGTATTTACCTTGGGGTGGGTACATGCATCTACAGCATGTAGTCGCCCTTTTGGTTGTGCAGTATCTGGTTTGGCTAAATACGCCCATCCAGTTAAACCTGACTATTCTACAGTGGGGGTGCCTGTTGCCACATGTGCCAAAGCGTACTTTTGTATTGGCATAATTGGTCAATGCGATATGGAAGGGTTTTGAAATTCTTCTTCTAAAGCTGTTGAAATCTTTAGTGAATGGGCAGTTTTGATTTTATAAAAATAAGAGGCTGTTGTTCATACCACGTCAAAGACACAAAAATCGCCTTCGCAAGCGAAGGCGATTTTTGTGAGGGCTTGGAGGGCAGGCCCTCCAAACCACCCAGCCTTTATCAGGCGGCTGAGCATGCCGTAAGTCTTATATCACTTCAAAACCCAAACCCGCATGCCGGGTCAGGCGATCAATAAAGCGGTCATCAAACATGGTGGCAGGTGTCCAGAAGCCACCCTGACGGCCAGTTTTCTCACCATCTTTAGTGTGATCCAGTGCAAGGCTAATTGCTGCCTGTCCCAGCATTTTGCCAGTAGAGCCATAACCCGGGTCACGATCCCCCGTCACCTTGATGCGGATGCTTTGTCCGGCATCGGTTTTGCCCACAAAGCGCAGGTCAAAGCGGCCGGATAGCTGCTCTTCCGGGCTAGGGCCTTCACCCGGCTTGGGTAGCAGGAAGCGTTCCATCAAACCGCTGACCGGCTTGCTAACCGCCCCCAGCATAAACGCACCCAAGCCAGCCACAAGGCCAAGGGCTTTCAGGCGGCCATTGATGCCGCTACCGGTTAGCATGGCTTCGTTATAGCTGAAATTTTTACCATAAGCATTGCCGGATAGGGCATTGGAACGGTGAACCACACGCTCGTTGATGGCGGCCATCACAAATGGCGCAATCCAGGCATTAAAGTCAGCATCAAATTCGGCGGATTTTACAAAGTGCTGCCGTTGCGTATAGCCATGATCGCTGGGGCAAATAGAGTAAGGGTCAAGCAACTGTTTGCGTAGTGCAGGGTCAGCTGCTGCTTCCTGCACTACATTCAGCAGGCTGGCCACAGTACCGCCGGAAGCGCCGCCTTTCAGGGTTTTAACCCGCATTTTTACCTGTGTGGCAGGTGCGGCAAACTGTTTAGCTGCTTGCTGTTGCAGGAAATAAACACCCATATCGGACGGTACTGAGTCAAAGCCGCAACAATGCACAATACGCGCGCCGGACTTTTTTGCGGCACTTTCATACTTGTCTACCATTCTTTTGATCCACTGGGTTTCTCCAGTCAGATCGCAATAGTCGGTGCCGTTTTCCACACAGGCCTTAATCAGCGGCTCACCGTACAGGGCATAAGGCCCAACGGTGGATACCACAACCCGGGTTTGCGCACACAGGGCTTGCAACTGGGCTTCATTGGCCGCATCGGCAACCAGCACAGGCAGGGATTCACCTGCAACTCCCAGTGCGTTTTTTACTTCCTGTAGTTTTTCCTGCGAACGGCCTGCAATGGCCCAGCGCAGGTTTTCGCTGCCGCCTGCAAGGTATTCGGCCAGGTATTTCGTTAGAATCTGGCCTACAAAGCTGGTGGCACCAAATACAACAAGATCGTAGTGTGGACTGCTCATGACTATTTACTCTTTATTCTGATAGGTCTATGGGTTTTTTAGCGGTTTTGGCAAATTGAGCACCAGTTGGGCATCCTTCACCACATCCAGGCGAATAATGGTGGAAGCATTCAGCTCATCCAGCAGCTGGCTTAAGGGCCCTCCGTGACGCACTAATTTAACATGGCGGGGCAACAGGCGCTGGCCAAAGCACAGGGCATTTGAATCAACCGATGTCTGCTGCCAGTTGCCATCTACCTGGTGAATCATGGTTTTGGTTTCCATATGCGATTGTGGCTTGACCTTACGTAGTTTGGGTCGCGTGGCAGTCAGGCTAAGGTCGTTTTTGCCATCCGTATTGGCGATACGGGCTGTTACCTGCTTGCCA
>JASLIR010000146.1 GCA_030152125.1 Alkanindiges sp. | reverse complement strand
TTATCGGCATGGAAATCAATGAGTTTGCTCATTTAATCCATGAAGGTTATGGCCCTGACCGTAGTGCTTTCCTGAGCTCGTTTTTTAGCCTGGTAGGTACGCACGGTATTCACGTGACCTGTGGTCTGATCTGGATGGCGGTATTAATCATTCAGATTAGCAAGAACGGATTAACCCTGCCCACTACTCGCCGCCTGGCCTGCTTAAGCTTGTTCTGGCACTTCCTGGATATCGTCTGGATCTGTGTATTCAGCGTCGTTTATCTGTTAGGAGTTATATAATGGGTCACGGTCATCACGATACCAATGCAGCCGGCGCTGCACACGGTACAACCAAGCAATACGTGGTTGGTTTTATTCTGTCCATCATCCTCACCATCATTCCTTTTGGAATGGTGATGGCTGGTGGTTTTGAAAGAACCCCGCTATTGTGGACAATTGCAATTACTGCTATTGCCCAGGTACTGGTTCAATTGATTTTCTTCCTGCACATGAGCACCGCTTCTGAGCAGCGCTGGAACCTGATTGCGTTTGTGTACACCATTTTAACGGTAGCGACACTGGTAATCGGCTCTGTGTGGATTATGAACTATCTGCACTATTATATGATGTAACTGGCTGGATTGATGATTAAGACGTTTATTAATCTAACCAAACCTGGAATCATTTTCGGTAATCTGGTTTCGGTAATGGGAGGCTTCTTTTTAGCCTCCCAAGGTAACGTAGACCTTGGTTTGTTGTTGGCTGTACTGATTGGCACTTCCCTGGTGGTTGCCTCTGGTTGTGTGGTAAACAATATCATCGATCAAGACATTGACTATCATATGGCACGAACGAGAGGCCGGGCGCTGGTTCAGCAAACGGTTTCTTCCAAAGCGGCATTCCTATATGCCGCTTTGTTAGGCGTGACAGGCTTTTTTAGCCTGTACTACTTCACCAACCTGTTAGCTGTATTATTTGCGGCTATCGGCTTTATTGTATATGTCGGCTTTTATAGCCTGTACCTCAAGCGTCATTCTACCCATCAAACCCTGATTGGCAGTATTTCCGGCGCATGCCCGCCTGTTATTGGCTATTGTGCTGTTAGCCAGCAGTTTGACATTGCTGCGCTGATTCTGTTCATTACTTTCTGCATCTGGCAAATGCCGCATTCTTTTGGGATTGCCATTTATCGCCTGCAGGATTACATGGCGGCCAATATTCCGGTACTTCCGGTTAAAAAGGGTATTCATACCACCAAGGTACAATCACTGGTATATGTCATCCTGTTTAGTATTTCTGGCAGCATGCTGTATTTCACCGGCTATGTTGGTATCAGCTACCTGGTGATTTTTCTGTTATTAAGTGCTTACTGGTTATATTTGTCTATTATTTCCTTTTATGCACCAGAAGATGCCTTGTGGGCTAAACACTTCTTCCTGTTTTCGGTACTCACCATCAGCATTTTTAGTCTGGTGATTTCACTGGATTACAACCCACTGCATCCTGCCTCTCCTTTCTCTTTTAAATTCCAGCCTTTTAATTAAACCTATTAAGAAGTTATTTAAGCAGTAGACTCGTGGCTTGAATAACTTCTTCATTGCGCCTTTAAGTGCGGCTGAGTTACTGAATCAGCAATAAAAACAAACATTTGATAATTTAGTGCATGTTAATATTCACAGCTAACAATAAACACACTGAAAAGAGATTTTTGTGATGCCGCAGCCATACCGACTAAAATTACTCACGCTATCCTCAGCAATTTTTCTTGGTGGCCTCTCGGCGCCTGCGGTCAGTTTTGCCAGTTTTGACACCTACTGCACCCCCACACTGACCCTGGGTAACCAGCATTACGATGCCTGTAGCAACTTGCCCATTCTGGACCCAGCCAATGACAATGAAACCAATATGCACTTGCTGCTGCTGGACATGGGGCTGGCAAAACTGGAAGAACCTGAAACTGACCCAAAAATATGGGGTGCTGAATATGGGGTTGTGCCTTTTGACTTCGAGGTATTCCGGCAAGCCATCAGCAACAAGATTCCCAATAAGCGCCAGCCTGCCAGCACAGAAGACGCTGCTGACAATTATGTGTATGAAGAGCGCTGCCAGACCAATAAATCCGGTATACAGCTATTTAGCAAACAGGTTCTTAATCACCGGCAGATACCACAAGCCGAAAAAAACCTGCTGATTGAGCAGCGGCAAAAGATTGAAGATGCCTGTGATGGCAAGCTGTCATTTATCACGGTAAATCAGGCAATGGCTCCCATCAGCCGGCAATATGCCTCCTATATTAATGGTTCAATTGCCTTTTATAATGGCGACTACCCAACTGCCCAAAAAATCTATCAGGCGCTCAGCAAGGTTGAAGATGCCTGGCTCAAAGAAACCGCAAACTACATGCTGGTGCGTACCGCCATCAACCAGACATTCCACACCGCAAGGAATGAATATGGTGACCTGGATAATAGCAAGGTCGCCCCAAATGAGCTTACTGATACCTTTATGAGTATCAGCAACTATTTCAGCAAGTATCCAACCGGCCAGTATTCCGCCAGCACCCGTGGCCTGCTACGCCGTGCCTACTGGATTGC
>JASLIR010000071.1 GCA_030152125.1 Alkanindiges sp. | reverse complement strand
ATTGCCCAGTGCCTGTATCACCGACATGCCACCGTCCTGCATTTCAAACAGGCAGCCTAAATCCAGGTCAACTTTGCCACCACCAGTCAGGCGCTTGAACAGACCACCCTCATTGGCGGCATTATTCTGCCTGTTCCAATTTAAATTAATCTTAATTTCACCAAAATCCTGCGACTCTTTGCGCAGGTTAATTTTGCTATTGGTTTTGTCCAGGCTGATTTTGCTCAGGTTAACACGCGATGCTGGTGCTGGTGCTGGTGCCGGTGCTGGTGCTGGTGCTGGATCATTACTGATTTCCACCCCAAAGTGTTCCGCCAGCGGTTTTAATCCACCATTAAAGCCCTGCGCCACCAAACGGAACTTCCATTCATTGTTGCGCTTGTATAGCTCGCCTACAATTAATGCGGCTTCGGATCGCCCAGCACCCGGAATACAGGCAATGGCAGTCAACTGGCCGTTATCATAAATTTCCAGTTCCAGCGCCTGTAAGGCATTTAAGGTATGCGGGGCATCCAGCGTGGCACTAAAGGCGATTTTGCCTACGCTGGCATCCAGCCGGGCTAAATCAATTTGAAACGAACTTTGATTATGCTGCTGGCTCAGTTGCAGCGTACCGGCCGCGTTACGGGTCTGACCATAAAAAATCATGTCGTCATCGCCGCGCACTTTCTGGGTGGCTTCGGCCAGCACATAGGCCGATACATCGGCCAGTACCTGTGAATGCTGGGCCTGCTGTTGTCTGAGCTGGATGCGGATAATGGGGGAATTCAGGCGGATATTTGCGCCGGCAATAAGCGTAGTCGTGGTCATGATGTGTATTGTAATAAGGCTGTTTAGTAATGAGTTGAATGTATCAAACCCTTGTTTTTAGCCTGTATTGTAGGCAATAGCAAGGCAAATATTGAAGGAATCTTAAAACCAGATTAAAGCCAACTGTTTAAACATCGAAAAACCCTGTATGTTGCATTACAGTAGCCAGGGTCCACTGTCGCACCTTCATTTGAATTGCCAACAGACCCTATACAGGCTATGGACCTCCTCCCTGATTTGGCGAATACAGGTACCGTTGACAGCGTAATCTGCCTATGAAATGTCAACCGCCCCTCATTGTTCGCAAGTAATATTTTTTAAAGGTATTCATCTTGAATCCAGACAGCGTTTTGCTGGCATCCCCGGATGCCTCCTTTCAGCCCCCTGCCGGTAGCATCGGTGTATGGTTTAGCCAGGCGCATTCCTGCCAGCGCGATTTAGTACTGGCAGTTAAGCAATCCACCTTATTACAGCATGTGCATGTGGTTGCCTCGCATGGCAGCCTGCGCCCGGAAATTACCGGCGGTGCGGATATTGCCTTGCAGGAACCAGCCAAAGAACAACGGCTGGACTGGTTACTGGAAAACGCACAAAAACTGAATGTAAAGCTGGTGATTGCCGGACATTTTGGCCAGACCTACCTGGCCGCCAAACAGCGTTTTGCCGATGCCGGTATTCGCCTGATGGCAGGTGGCAGCAGTGTGGAATCCCTGGCCCAAATGCATGATAAGGCATTATTTACCGATATCTGCCAGCAGCATGGCATTGCCGTGGTGCCTGCCACCAAAGTAAGCAATGCCGACCAGATGCAGGCCGCCTATGACGATTGGGCCAGCCGTGGCAAGGTATGTGTAAAGCCGGTACAGGGCGTATTTGCTGCCGGTTTCTGGCGGCTGGACCCCAATGGCAGCCCCTTTGAAAGTTTTGCCAACAGCCAGAACTTCAAGGCACACCCGCACACCTTTATCGACAGTTACCGCCAGTTGGAAAACCCGCCGGAATATCTGGTAATGCCGTTTTTACCCGGCCTGGAATGTTCGGTGGATATGTTTTGTGACAACGGCAGGCTGATACAGGCTGTGGCACGCTATAAGCATGCTGGAGACTACCAGACCCTGCACCTGCAGGACCCGGCGATTGAACTGGCACATAAAGTGGCGCAGCTATTCCAGTGCGATGGCCTGGTAAACATGCAGGCACGCTATGCAGAAGATGGCCAGCTGTACATCCTGGAAGTAAACCCGCGCCCCTCCGGCGGTATTGGCAACACCTTGCACAGCGGCCTGAACATGATTGAAACCGCAGTTGCCTATGGCCTTGGGCTTGCTGTGCAGCAACAGGCCAGCACCGATGCCGGCATTACCGTGCGTGGTGTGACCCAGTATCTGCGGGTGGATCATTAATGCTGTAGCGATTACAGCAATAACAGGCTTTTGGAAATAAATTTTAGATTTTTTGGGATTAACGCATGACGATTGAAGTCCAACTCAGACGCGGCACGCTGTCGCTACAACCGGCCGTTAGCAGCGCATGGCAGTGGCAGGATTTACTGGGTTTTGCCGAGCGTATTAACCCGCGCCGTGCCTTTCTGTTTGTGTCAAAAGTGCTGGGGCGGCATATTCCGGTCAGCCCGGCGCTGATGCGTGAAGCCTTTAGTGACCTGGCCAACCTGGTGCCGGACAACCTGCCCGAACCTGTTCTGGTGCTGGGTATGGCAGAAACAGC
>JASLIR010000065.1 GCA_030152125.1 Alkanindiges sp. | reverse complement strand
CTAAATACAAATTTAAAGCCATCCCACAACTCTTTTAGCGGATGCTGTTCCTCCACCTGTTTCGGCTTCATCACGGGCAGGCTGAGTAATGGAATCAGCGTGAGTAGCGTACCCAGCGCGGCAATCCAGTAGGCCCAGGCCACCCCGGCACTGGCAATAATAATGCCGCCAATGGCCGGGGAAATAACTGTCGCCAGCCGTACGGTGACCATACTGACCGCACGCGCCAGCATTACATTTTCCCGCCCGACAATAAATGGCATACAGGCCAGCAGCGCTGTTACGCCCAGCGCACCAAAAAAGCCATCCCAGATGGACAATATATAAATTGCCGCGATGGAAGGATCTGGCAGCATGGCATTGGCGGCCAGGCCAACAAAGCCAAGGCCACAAATGGAACGCGCAAACAGGATCAGCTTCTTGCGGTCATAGCGGTCTGCCAGCACGCCACCCAGCAGCAAGCCGACAAACATGCCAATACCTTCCAGTGCCATCACCAGCCCCACATGAAAGGTATCGTGCGTCAGGTCATACATCTGCTTGGGAATGGCCACCGCCAGCATGCCCAGCCCCAGCAGCGAAATGGTGCGTGCAATAAAGGTATTACGGAAATGGCGATTGGTTTTTAAAATACCAAAATTAATAAATATGGAAGGCTTGCTCATCACCCATTTCTCCGGGAATCTGTAGATGAATCAGCCTGTATGGCTTGCTCGATCAACTGGTTAAGTGCCGGCCCCAGCGTGAGCAAAGACTCCGGCGATAAAATATTTTCGTGGGAAAACTCGGTAATCTGGTGAATATCCAGTTCCCGCACATGCGGCAGCCAGTGTTCCCGTGGCTGGATATAGTCCGGCAGCGACTGTTCGGCCACAAACAGGGTTACCTTGCCATCGTAATTTCTGGTGGTCGCTGCGGACAGCAAACGCACTGCATCGCGGTAATTACCAAAAATCTGTGCCTGCAAGGCTTCCTTTTCCCGCTTCAGGTCGTCATCAATATCCTCACCCATCGCATTATTGAACAGTTGTTCCTGTTCACGCTCGGCCCCCCGGTTGGCTTCTTCGCCCTGTGGGTCATCCCAGCTATGTACTTCCGCCGGATAGGTATCCAGCAAGCCAAGGAAAGCCACCTGCTCACCTGCTTCACGCAAACGTGCTGCCAGCCCATAGGCCACGGTGCCACCCAGCGAATACCCCAGCAGATAGTAAGGGCCTTGTGGCTGAATACTGCGCACAATCTCCAGCTGTTTATCAATCAACTCATCCATATTTTGGCTGACTGCAATCAGGCCATTCGGACGCGGTGATTGCAGGCCAATAATCGGCATGCCGTTTTTGATGTATTGGGTCAGCACCGTATACTGCCAGGCAAAACCGGAACCGGGATAGACGCAGATCAGCGGGTTGCCCTTACCTTCGCGCAACTGGATGGTAGCTTCAAAGCCGTGGTTTTTGAGTAAATCAGTATTACCAAACTCTTTGGTCATTATCTGCCAGGTGATGTGCTGCGCCAGCTTTTCAATGGTAGGGTTGGTCATAATCTGCCCCACCGTAATCTGCTGATTCAGCTCACGGCGGATGTCCCCCGCCAGGCGCATGGCCAGCAGCGAATGTCCACCCAAGGCAAAAAAGTCATCACCGGCATATACAGTGTCCAGTTTCAGAATGCGCGAGAACACTGTAGCCAGTTTGCTTTCCAGCCCCTCACTCGGTAGGCGACCCTCAGTTGCACCACTGCCGGACTGCGGCTTGGGCAAGGCTTTACGATCCAGCTTGCCGTTGGCACTTAAGGGCAGCTGTTCCAGTTGCACATAAGCCACCGGCACCATATGCGCGGGTAAACCCTGCTGTAAGCGCTGCTTTAAGGCATCTACATCCAGCACATAACTGGCCTGCCTTAATTCATCATGTACAGTAAAGTAGGCTACCAACTGACGGTTATCGGCCTGCGCCTGTTGCGCGGATTGTGCGCTGTCATTGCCCAATACCGTTGCATGCACCACGGCATTGGCTATGTCGGGCTGTTGTAAAATCAGCGTTTCAATTTCGCCCAGTTCCACCCGCAAGCCGCGAATCTTGATCTGGTCATCAGCACGCCCCAGATACTCCACATCGCCATTGGCCAGCCAACGCGCCACATCACCGGTACGGTACATGCGCTGTCCGTCCGCAAACGGGTCGGCCACAAAACGGGTGGCGGTCAAATCGGCACGTCCTAAATAACCAGTAGCCAACTGGATACCGCACAGGTACAGCTCGCCACTGTCACCCACCGGTACCGGGCGCAGGTATTGATCAAGAATACGCAACTGGGTATTCCACACCGGCTTGCCAATCGGCACACCCGCACCACCCAGTGACAAATCACCAAATGCGGGTTTATAGGTTACGTCCACTGCGGCTTCGGTGGGGCCATACAGGTTATGCAGTTCGGCATTAAAACTGTTGCTGAACGCCTGCGCCATGGCCTTGGTCAGCGCCTCACCACTACAGAATACCTGTTTTAAACCCAGTGCCTTTAACTGTGCTGATGGATACAGCTCGGTGAGTGTGGCGCTAAAAATGGCCAACATGGACGGTACAAAGTGCATCACCGTCACACCATAATGTTTGATGGCTGCCAGCAACTGTTCCGGGTCACGGTGTGCTTCCGGTGCGGCCATTGCTAGCCGCGCGCCCACCATATAGGCCCAGAAAAACTCCCATACCGACACGTCAAAGCTGCATGGGGTTTTTTGCAGGATCACATCTGCCGCCGTCATTTTATATTCGTGCTGCATCCACTCAATACGATTAATAATGGCCTGATGCGATACCAGCACACCTTTGGGACGGCCTGTGGTGCCTGAGGTATAAATCAGGTAAGCCGGATGTTCAGGAGTTAGCACTGCACCAATATTTTCAAGTAAACGATGTTCAAGTGAAGGGTTTTCAACTGGCTGTTTGATATCCGGTAACAGGTCAAACAGAATCAGCGCGGCATGTTCGGCAAAGCGCTGCTGCTGGCTGGATGCGGTAATCAGCACCTGTGGTGCTGCATCGGATAGCATGTAGAACAGGCGTTCATCCGGATAGCCCAAATCCAGCGGCAAATAAGCCCCCCCCGCCTCAATTACTGCCAGAATGGCAATACTTAACTGTGCCGACCGCGGCAAGCCAATGGCCACAATGCTGCCCGGCTGCACACCCGCCTGGATGAGTTGCAAAGCCAGATGCTTCACCTGCTGGCGTAACTGCGCATAGCTCAGCTGGTATTGTTCATCCAGCAGTGCAATGGCATCCGGGGTTTGCTGTGCCTGTTCAATCAGGCGCTGGCGCAAGGTAGTCGCCTGTACCGGATAGTCAGTAGCATTGATCTGTGCAATAAACTGCCGCTCTTCAACGGTTTGCAGGCATAACTGGGCAAGTGGCAATTCAGGCTGATCCACCAGCAACTGTAAAATATGCGCAATGCGCTCGGCCAGTTGTCGCGGGTTGTTAATCGCACCGCGGTTTTCCACCAGTAGCTGAATCTGCTTATTCGGCAGTACCAGCAAGGCCAGTGGGTAATGGCTATAACCACGGTTGGTAATTTCCTGCACCTGCACACCGTCCAGGTCATAACCCAGATAATCACTGTCAGGATAGTTTTCCACCACCAGCAGGGTATCAAACAGGTTTTTACCACCGGCAATCTGCTGAATTTCCGCCAGTCCCAGCCCGTCGTTTTCCAGGCGTTCAATATGCTGCTGTTGCAGGCCAGCCAGTTGCTCCCATACAGACAAATGCGGCTGTAGCTGCACCCGTACCGGAATGGTATTCAGGAACAAACCGACCTGATCCTCAATGCCTGCAATCGGTGCAGTACGGCCGGAAACTGGCGTACCAAATACCACATCACTGCGGCTGGCCATGCTGCCCAGTACCAGCGCCCACACACTTTGCATTAACACGTTTAAGGTAATGCCGCGCTGACGGGTTTGCTGTACCAGTGCCTCGGTCAGGCTTTGCGATAGTGTCAGCGCATATTCCTGCACCTCACTGCTGGCAGCAATTTGCTCAAACAGTACGGTAGGTGTCACCTTGTCCAATGCCTGCTGCCACAGGGCACGGCTGGCAGAAAGATCACCGCTGGCCAGTTGTTCAATCACTGGCGCATAGCCAATGTTTAAAGCGGATAGCTGATCGGTGTTTTCCGCATAGCTGTGCAGCAAATCGCGCAGGATGATCGGGGTAGACCAGCCATCCACCACCAGATGATGAATCACCAGCAGCAGTGAATAGTGCTGTGCGTCCTGTTTAATCAGTCCGGCATTTAACATGCCGCCAAAGCGGTTCACCGGATAATGCTGTGTTAGCAAGCTATCTTCAATCTGCTGCACACGCTGTACTTTTTGCAGGCTATCCAGTGTCGATACATCAAACACCTGTAAAGGCCACTGCAAGGCCGGGCTGGTTTTAGGCAGCAGGAACACTGGTTCATCGGCAATGTCAGTATCAAACAGGCCAGCCAGTTGCGGGTGGCGGGTTAGCACCGCATTCAAGGCACGCTGTAAGCGTGGAATATCCAGTTGACCGGACAACTCCAGCCGGGTAAAGGCATTATAACTACCAGCGCCTTCACCCAGTTGCGCATGAAACAGCATGCCCTTTTGCAAGGGTAACACAGGTACCAGCTGGGCAAATTCGCCATAGGTACTACTGAGCTGTTGCTGCACATCATCTGCCAGCACGAGTGTACTCACTGTGTCGAAACTAACCCCTGTGGCGGATTGTATGTCTGCCAGTGCCTGCGTCATCTGACGGGCAGTACGCCTGGCAAATACATCGCTGGCTTTTAGCAGATAACCCTGCTGGCGCAAGGCAGTACACAGCATAATGGCGGAAATACTATCGCCACCAATGGCAAAAAAGTCATCCTCCACCCCAACCGATGGCAGCTTTAATACGCTGGCTATTTGCTCACATAGCAGGGCTTCCTGTGCAGTTTCCGGTTTCAGCTGGGTGCTGGTATCAAAGGAAGGCTTGGGCAATTGTTTCTTGTCCACCTTACCGCTGACATTACGCGGGAACTGGTTTAACACCACCAGTGCAGAAGGCAGCATATAGTCGGGTAATTGCTGGCGGAGCTGCGCCAGCAAATCCGTGCTAATGGCTTGCGCCTGCACATTGTCAGCATGCTCAACCACCACATAGCCAATCAGGCGATAACTGTTGTTGATGGCCTCAGCAATCACTACCGCACTTTCCACCCCCGGCAGCAGCGACAGGGCGTTTTCCACTTCGCCCAGTTCCACCCGGTAACCACGTACCTTTACCTGATCATCGGCACGACCAATAAATTCCAGTTGGCCGTCCAGGTTCCAGCGCACCAAATCTCCAGTGCGGTACATGGCCGCACCATCGGCAAAGGGATTGGCAACAAAACGGGTGGCGGTGAGGTCTGCGCGGCCTAAATAACCGCTGGCAATACCGGCGCCAGCTACATACAGCTCGCCTACCACGCCTGTGGCTACCGGCTGTAGCAGGCTATCCAGCACATATGCCTGTGTATTGGCAATCGGGCGACCAATCACCGGCCAGTCGGTATCCGCCAGTCTGGCGCGGAAGGTATCCACCGTATATTCAGTAGGACCATACAGATTATGCGCCTGTAAATTCGGCTGCTGGTTCAGCTGCTGCCACAGGGCGGCTGGTGCTGCTTCCCCACCAATCAGAATCAGGGATGGCTGATGTTTCTCCTGCTCAAACAGG
>JASLIR010000056.1 GCA_030152125.1 Alkanindiges sp. | reverse complement strand
GGGGCTTTTGGGGGCTTCGCCCCCATCCCCCTTGCAATTTCTTGTTGCCGCAGGCGACAAGAAATTGCCAAATTGATTCAAGTAACTTTTTGCGAGGTTGGCCGTCTAATGAGATGCTTTATTTTGTGCTTTTTTAGCCTTTTAAAAAAGTCATGAATATTTGATTGGTAATAATTTAACTTGCAATTAACTGATTCCAAATTAGGGTTTAGCCTGCCATATCTGCGCCATATCCACAATGGACTGCGCAATTTCCGTGATGTTCTTGCGCTGGTTCATGGCCATTTCGCGCAGCAGTTTATAGGCCTGGTCTTCGGATAAATCCTGATGTTTCATTAATAACAGCTTGGCTTTTTCCTGCAGTTTTTTATTGTCTATCACCACCCGGGCCTTGGCCAGCTCATCCTGCATGTGCTGCAAGTCATGCGCCTGATGCTGTACCAGTTCAAACACCGATCGCCCAAGTCTGGCACCGATACCTTCATCATGGAAATATTCCTGTGAGGTTGACTGGCTGGCTTGCGACACTGAGGCATGGCTGCGCAATACAATCAGGGTTTCATCCGGGTGAGTATCCAGTGTGGCAATTAAATCCTGATGTTTACTCATGGCCTGTCTGGCTTCATCAATACGCTGAATACACAGGTTTTGCAGGCTGGCCAGCAAGCCGGTTTCGACCACTTTCAGGTCATCCATATACTGGGTAAAGGATTTAAACCACAGGTCGCCAAAATGCGGTTCGCTTTTTAGGGGCTGGTTTAGTGCGAAGCGGCGCAGGCGTTCTATGTCAATAATGTAGCTGGCATGGGCATAGTTTTGCCACAGTTTGAGCGAGTGGGGGTCGGAAAAGTCGGCAAAAAGCTCAAAGCAGCGTTCCTGGCTTTCGTGCAGGAAAGTCATGCGCTCACGCTGTGCTGCATTAAACTCGCCGGAGGCAAAACCGGCAGCCCCTAATGCGCGTTCCTGGCCCAGTAACTCTTTACCATGCGTCAGGTTAAACAAGGCCAACAGGGCACGAACAATATGTGGCTCTACTGCGCTGTCTGCCGCTTCAAAAATAATATTCAGTAAATCACTTACCAGCGCGCTAAATTGTGTGACGGCTTTATCTGGCGCAATAGCAACCTGCTGTATGTGTTCACGTAAATCGCTAAGGTGATGGATGGCATGCAGGGCAAAGGCAATCTTGTTGAGCAGACGGCTATTACTGCCATGCTCAATCATCTCCTGATACAGTTGCTGCAGGGTATCGTCCAGCTTTTTTATCTGTGCGTTTGAGTGTTCGACATACTGGAATAGCTCACTGGCAAACAGCTGTCCTTTGGAGCCCAGATACAGGTTAGAGGCACCGCGTTCGCGCTGGATAGCATGCACCAGATCGCAGATAGCACCGACCAGCTGCCCCATTTTCAGGAAGTATTGCAGGCTTTGCATTTCGGATTGCTTGGATGCCAGCAGAAAATCAGTGGCAGTAAAGGAAACAAGTGCTACTGGTTGTTTGCTCTGGCTCATATGGCTACCTGCAATCAGTTTTATCTACAATAAGAGTAAGCAAGTTTAATGCAAAGGCTGGCTGTTGATGCCGGTATTTGTCAATAAAATAGGCGTTTATGCTGCAAAAGGGCAGCTGTTTTTGTCTGTGTGGATGATTTTACTGCTATTCTTGCAGGGAGTGATGATGAATATATTGCATGGAGCCGTAGTGAGCCAGTTAAACAGTATTATTATTTATGCCAAAAATATGCAAAAGACCGCCGGTTTTTACCAGCAATTTTTCGGGTTTGAGGGAAGTGCCGAAGCAGTGGAAGGCTTGATTGAACTCACCCATCCACAAGGTGGTGTCAGCCTGCTGATTCATCAGGCTGCCAGAAGCATAAAAGGCGGGCATGCCGGGTTAAAGCTAATGTTTGATGTACAGGATGTAGAGGCTTTTAAGCAGGCAAGTGCTGAAAAAGGTCTGTTGTTTGGTGCTACACATCAGGCTAAGGGCTATAGTTTTGCCAATGTAAAAGACCCGGACAATAACTCTATTTCCATCTCAAGCCGCAGTTTTCGCACACAACCGGAATAATCTTGCAGGCTAAATGGGTGTAGCAGGCTTAGTCGCCAGTTTTTACAGGCTGTGCCTGCTGTATCCGCTGAGGTAGTTTATCAGCATCCTCATAGTAAATATCGCCCAACATTGGATTGGCCTTAAAGCGTTTGTAGTTCCAGTGATAATGCTGTGGATGACGTTTAATCAGCTGTTCAATACTGGCATTCACGCAATCTACAGATGTTTGCAGGTTTTCACTGTGAATGGCGATATCCACACTTTCAACGCTGATATGAAAATACTGTGGATCATCCTCGATACGCTGGCAGGACAGTTGTAATACTTCGCACCCTGTTTTTTGTGCCAGGCGCGAAACCAGCGTGCTGGTTAATACCGGGCAGTCAAAGAAAGGCGAGTAAATGCCACCGGAGGCTTCCGGGGTATGATCCGGCAAAATGGCAGTCACCCCACCACGTTTTAGGGCTTTAAATAACTGGCGTACCCCGGATTCATCTGCCGGAACCAGCGTGGCTCGCAAGCGGCTGCGTGCTTGTAAAACAAATTCATTCAGGGCAGGGTTATCATCCGGTTTGTACATAATCACAATGTCTGTGAACTGGTTGAGCCATGCGTTCATTATTTCCCAGGTACCGAAGTGGGGTACCAGCAGAATCAGCCCTTTTTGCTGCTCAATGGCCTCTGTTAACAGGTGTTCGCCAGTAACCTGTTTAATCAGGTTGACACTGTAAGCGGGTGGGTTGCCCCAGCACTTTAAAAATTCCAGTATGGATTGCAATTGAGCTTGCATGGCCAGAGCGGTCATGTGCTGGCGCTGTTGTTCACTCCAGTGAGGGAAAGCGATGAGCAGGTTGCGCTGAACGGTTTTATATAAACCATTTTTTTTATGCCGGAGAAGGATAAAGGCAATCAAACTGGCAAAAGCCTGTAACCATAATAAAGGCAGTTTGCTTAACAGGGTGAGTAATCTGCTCAATACAGCTTCCTTGCTTGCATTCGGCTTGGCTGAATCCTGGGTCATAAATAAACATGGCTATTCAATTGTGCATATTGTAGCGTGTA
Source organism: Alkanindiges sp. (assembly GCA_030152125.1). Lineage (GTDB taxonomy): Bacteria > Pseudomonadota > Gammaproteobacteria > Pseudomonadales > Moraxellaceae > JASLIR01. The sequence continues at coordinate 152 of JASLIR010000056.1, read as the reverse complement.
TTCTTATAAAGTTTTAACGCTTTTCCGGTTGAAATACCGTATGGCACCTCATAGCATGACCAGGTTCAGCTGTTTGTTATGGTGCTATCGCATCATCGGCGAAGTGCATAGTTATGTTAAAATGATGAAATCTATAATTGTAATTTAAGCTA
>JASLIR010000052.1 GCA_030152125.1 Alkanindiges sp. | reverse complement strand
TTAACTTATGCATGCAGTAATACGGCTTAAGTAATTGTCTTAATATTTTAGGTTTGACTATCTCAGCATCAGCTCACACCATCATGGAGTAACCTGACTAGGATGCCTGGCTGGCCGAATCACTTTTCCAGTTGGAAATACCACGAAACATCAGTTGCGCCTGCTTGGTAGTACTGTGGATTAACTGCTCACGCTGTTCATCAATGGATGCAGGGTTATTTTTTTCCGGCAGGTTCAGCCAGGTCATACCCCATGAGAACGACAGGTTAATCACAATCGAAGACATGATCTGTAAATCCTGGCTGACACCCACATGCTGAAACGCTGGCAGTTTTTTCATGTCTTCTGCCAGGTCATCAATAAAAAAGCGGATTTCGCGGGCAATCGCATCACGTACCACCGGAGAACCACCCCAGCGCTCGCCAATTAAAAACAGCCAGTGCCGTGGTGACTGGTCAATGGCATTAAAAAAGCGCTCGATACTTAAACGGGTAGTAGACGGCGCCTTCATTTCAAAGCCTTCGCGCAGGCTGCGTAATAGATGATGCAGGCCAATGGCAACCTGATCCACCAGGTCACTGCCCAGCTCATCCATATCCTGAAAGTGACGGTAAAACGCGGTAGGCACCAAACCGGCCTCACGCGCTACCTCGCGCAGGCTAATCGTGCTGAACGAACGTCCAGACGTGCTTAACGTAAGCGCGGCATCCAGTAATGCCTGCCTGCTTTGCTGTTTACGCTCGTCACGAATCGACATTAATCAAAAGCCTGAATTTCTAATCGGAATATAAGGGCATTCATCCATTCATGACGTAGTCGTCATCAAATGCATGCGCGGTTCCTAAGTCTATCAAAAAAATTATGCATTCTTTTAAAAAATTTCAGTGAACAAGTGTTGACTGAAATTAAAAATCGTTTATAGTGTACATGTGTTCACAATATTAACAAGTGTTCACTCATATAGCAACCATCATCGAGTGAGCAGACGCGAGAGGCAGCAAAAATGTTACAAGCCAATACTTACAAGCCGCACTGGATTCGTGAAGATTTCGTTGATTTCGTTTTGGGCAAAGTAAATCCAATGTGGACCCTGCGTCGGACCATGGCAAAAATCGCAGCGATTGAGCCCATTGAAGACGACATGATTAAAGTCACCCTGGCAACCAACAAAAAATTTGACGGCTACAAGCCAGGCCAGTTTGTCATGGTGACAGTGCGTGTAAATGGGGTACAGCACCAGCGCGCTTACAGCATCGTTAGCCATAATAAAGACCAGATTGTACTGGGCATTAAAAAGCAGGGCCGTGTATCTAACTACCTGGCCAATACGGCACGTGCCGGTGATGTGATTGAAATTACCCAGAGCATGGGCGAATTCACCCTGAAAGATGCTGACCAGCCGGTATTACTGGTATCTGCCGGTAGCGGTATTACCCCGATGATTCCTTTGGCACAGCAGGCGCTCACCCGCTCCAGCCAGCCGGTAACCCTGATTTATTATTCCCGTAACCCGGCTTTCCGTGCCGAACTGGAAGCACTGGCTGCACAGCATGCCCATTTTAACTTGCACATTATTGTAGACAGTGCAGAAAAACCGGCTTTCTTTGATGAAGAAACCCTGGACAGCCTATGCCCGGATGCGGATGCACGCCATACCTATGTATGTGCTGCCCCTGGCCTGATGAAAGCCACCCGCAACATCTGGAGCAAGCGTGGCTGGAGCGAAAAGCTGACCCAGGAAAGTTTCCTGCCAGTAACCGTAAGTGCCGATGCCCAGATTCAGCCTGTCAACTTCCGCCGCAGCATGCAGGAATTTGAAGGCCGCGGTAACCTGCTGGCCAGTGCCGAAGCAGCCGGCTTAAAACCCTCATTCGGTTGCCGCATGGGTATCTGTAATACCTGTGTGTGCACCAAAGTAAGTGGCGCCGTTAAAAACCAGCTGACTGGCGAAATTAACGACCAGAACAACGTACAGATTAAATTGTGTGTGAGTGAAGCGATCAGTCCGGTTGAGATTGACCTGTAATCCACCCCTTAAACTTATTGAGTACAAGATTATGAAAATGATTAACACTGATGTAACCAAATACAGTAACAACAAAAGCCGTGCCTTAAGCCCGGAAGAAATTCAGGAATTTGGCCGCAAGATCGAAGCTATCCGCAGCGAAACCATGGCAAAAATTGGTGAGGAAGACTCCAAATACATCTACAAGGTACGTAACTTTGTGCGTTACACCGAGATCGCCTCACGTGCCATGCTGATGTTTGGCGGCTGGATTCCACCTGTGTGGTTGCTGGGTACTGCCATGCTGGGCGTTTCCAAAATCGTAGAGAACATGGAACTGGGCCACAACGTCATGCATGGCCAGTTTGACTGGTTAAACGACCCAACCCTGAACGGTGCCAGCTACGACTGGGATACCGTATGTACTGGCGAAGACTGGAAATACACCCATAACTACAAGCACCATACCTATACCAATGTGTACGGTATGGATCATGATATCAGCGGTTATGGTGTAATGCGCATGAGCCGCGAGCAGGAATGGGAACCACGTTTCCTGTTCAACCTGCCAACGGGCTTTGTGTTGTCAACCGGTTTTGAATGGTTACTGGCATTGCAACGTCTGGAAATGGAAAAAGTGCTGTTCCATGGCACCAAAACCTGGAAAGAAGTTTACGTAGAATCTAAAAACCTGCGTAAAAAAATGGTGCGTCAGTTTACCAAGGACTATGTATTCTTCCCGTTAATTGCCGGCCCAATGTTCCTGCCGGTGCTGGCTGGTAACTTTGTTGCCAACCTGATCCGTAACTACTGGTCATCTACCGTAATTTACTGTGGTCATTTCACTGAAGACTCGGAAATTATCGTAGACAACATTGATAATGAAACCAAAGCTGAGTGGTATTTGCGTCAGATCCGTGGTTCAGCCAACTTTACCGGCGGCAAGATCATGCACTTCCTGAGTGGCAACCTGAGCCATCAGGTTGAACACCATCTGTTCCCTGACGTGCCTGCCAACCGTTATCAGGAAATGGCGCCAAAAGTACGTGAAGTCTGTGCAGAGTATGGCCAACAGTACAATACCGCGCCTTTTGGATCCCAGATCATCAGCGTATATAAACGCCTGGCCGTGCATTCCCTGCCGGACAACGTGGTTGACCGTATTGTGGTAAGCAAGCGTACCTTTGGCGAAGCCATCCGTGGTTTTTTCACTAAAGCGGCGTAATACAACCTTCTCACTTTAGGCTGTTATGCCAAAGCCCATCCTGTTTCTGGATGGGCTTTTTTTATCAATCCATTCGTGTGGCCGTTATTGTTCTGGATCAGGCCACAAATGGTGGTACCTGGCAATATGATCTGTCATCAATGTGCTGTTATAATGCCGCTCAAATTTTGCCATAGCCAAGGAATTCTTATGCGCCTGGATCAACGCCAGAACGACCAATTAAGACAGGTAACCTTTACCCGTCAATATACGCGTTATGCCGAAGGCTCGGTGCTGGTTGAGTTTGGCAACACCAAGGTATTATGTACTGCCAGCATTGAAAACAGTGTGCCGCGCTTTTTAAAAGGCACCGGTCAGGGCTGGGTAACGGCTGAATATGGCATGCTGCCACGTTCTACCCATACCCGTAACGATCGCGAAGCCTCCAAAGGCAAACAGTCTGGCCGTACCCAGGAAATCCAGCGCTTAATTGGCCGCAGCCTGCGTGCCATGGTAGACCTGAAAAAGCTGGGCGAAAATACCATTACCATCGACTGTGATGTGATTCAGGCTGATGGCGGTACACGTACTGCAGCCATTACCGGCGGCGCCATTGCACTAGTGGATGCGCTGGCTACCCTGCAAGGCAATAAAAAAGTAAATGGCGACCCTTTAAAAGGCCTGGTAGCGGCTATTTCTGTAGGCATGTACAAGGGTGAAGCCCTGCTGGACTTGTGCTACGAAGAAGACTCCAAGTGCGAAACCGACATGAACGTGGTGATGACCCAGTCTGGCGAGTTTATTGAGCTACAGGGTACAGCGGAAAGCAAACCGTTTAACCGCGCCCAGTGCAACGACATGCTGGAACTGGCAGAAAAAGGGATTAAAGAATTAATCAGCCTGCAACAGAAGGCACTGGGCTGGTAAGCTGCTCCACATAGTACAGGCACAAGAAAGCCGCTATGTATAGCGGCTTTCTTATAAATGAACATCAGGCGCCGGTTATTTTACAAAGCGCATCGACAGGTCAATCGACAGCACATCTTTGGTCAGTGCGCCCATGGAAATATAGTCCACGCCGGTTTCGGCAATTTCGCGCAGGTTGTGTGCACCCACATTGCCGGAAGCCTCTAGCTTGCTACGGCCGGCAGTGTGTATAACAGCCTCACGCATTTGTGCAGTACTAAAATTATCCAGCATGATAATGTCTGCACCGGCATTCAAGGCCTGATTCAGCTCATCAAAATTTTCCACTTCCACTTCCACCGGCTTACCGGGTGCAATACGCTGCGCTTCGGTCACCGCTTGGGCAATGCCACCACAGGCCATAATGTGGTTTTCCTTGATCAGGAAGGCATCAAACAGGCCGATACGGTGGTTTTGCCCACCACCCACACCTACCGCATATTTTTGTGCCACACGCAAGCCAGGGACGGTTTTACGCGTATCCAGCAATTTGGTGGGCAATCCTTCCAGCAAAGCCACCAGTGCTGCCACTTTAGTGGCCACACCGGACAGCGTTTGAATAAAATTCAGTGCCGGGCGCTCGCCTGTCAGCAGGCTGCGGGCATTACCGGATAACTCCAGAAACGCGTCATTGGCATTTAAGCGACTGCCTTCAGGTTGTAACCATGTAATTTGTACACTGCTGTCCAGTTCGGCAAATAACGCATTTACCCAGGGCTGACCAGCCAATATCATGGGTTCACGGGTAATCACTATCGCCCTGGCTGGTTGTTCAGCGGGAATCAGTTGTGCGGTGATATCGCCTGTGCCAATATCTTCTGCCAATGCTTGTTGAATATTAAGTGCAATTGCTTGCTGAAGGAGTTCAGTTAAGGCCATGAGCGCAACCAGTTTTGTCAGAGATTTATTAAAAACGGCAAAAATCAGCAAAAAACGTGATGAACTAGACAATAATATTTGTCCTGTTATATCGCCAAGTGCTGGGTAACAAGTATATATTAATAGTTCAAGGATCGATAATAGTGTTCGCAAGTAGTGTAGCCATGAGTAGCCAAAATCAGATACCCAATGGATCTGCAATATTGTTGCGCTTTAGTGATATTCTGCGTCCTCAAGTTATTGCATATATCCAGACAAAGTTCGACTTATTTTTAAATGAGCTGCCAGCCAAGCTGATGCAGGTGTGTGAAAACATGCCTGATGCGCAGCAGCAAAAGTATATGGATATCATTGTTGTATTGCGCCATAGCGCAAGCAACGTCAGCAGCGAACTTTCGCGCGTTTATAACCAGCCGTGGAAAAAGTTTCAGGATTTAGCACAAAGCAATAATAATACCCCGGCGCATGTTTCACTGGGTGCCATGTCATTACTTGGCAGTGATGAACTGGAACAAACCGTGGTGATGGACACCCAGGCCACCCGTTTGGCCAACCTGATTAACGCGCCACTGCAGGATGCCTTTAACCGCCTGCAGGTACTCAGTCCGGAATTAAAACAGATCGAGCAATTACCGTTCCACCCCAAAAACCTGCTACAGGTGGTGCCGGACAGTTTTGCCATTGCCAATATTAATACCCATCAGGCGCTTGTTTTAATTAAGCAGTTTGCCGATGTGCTGGACATTAAGGCACTGGCGCCCCTGATTGAGCAGTCATTAACCCAGGCACAGGTGCCTGAAGCAGTGAGTGTGGTACGTCCGCAAAGTGATGCGGAGCCTGCTGAAAAGGAAAAAGAGCCAGAGCTGGTGGATGTACTGCGTGACATCCGCGATTTAAATAAAAAAAATGCCGGTGGTGGTGCTAGTGGTAATGCAGGTAACGGTGGTGCCCTGCGTTCCGAATTAAATACAGACCCTTCGTCCCCTTTATTGCAAACCACCGCTACTGGTGGCGTGGTGGTTGACCCTGCCCGCCTGGTGGAACAGGCTGCCTATTTCGCACAAATCAGCCAGAGCGTAGCCAGCGTTCCCCTGATGCCGCAAAATATTTTTCCGATGGCGCAAGAGCAGATGCTTGCCACCATGGAACTCATGGAGCGCCTGGGCAAACTACAGCAAACCCAGCCGCTAACCGCCATTAATGCCGATTCGGAAGTGACCACGGTAGGCGAGGTACGGGAAAATATTCGCAACCAGCTGCAAAACGATGAAGACACCGTTGAAGTCATTGGCAAAAAAGATACCGATATTATCAATCTGGTATCCGCCATGTTTGACTACATCCTGGATGACCAGGACCTGCCAACCGCCATGAAGGCGTTGCTGGGCCGCCTGCAAATCCCGATGTTAAAAGTGGCCCTGCTGGATGAATTATTCTTTAAAACCGAAAAACACCCTGCACGCCTGTTGTTAAACAGCCTGGCAAAGGCAGGGGTCAGCTGGGATGAAAAAGCCCAGAGCTCGGATGTGCTGTACAAGAAAATTGAAGAAACCGTTTTCACCATTCTGACCGACTTCCATAATGATATGGGCCTGTTTGATACCCTGCTCAAGGAATTCAACCAGTTCTATGAGGAACAGCAGGCCAGGGTTGCAGTAATCGACCAGCGCACACGCGAAGCGGAAGAACGCCGTGCCAAGGCCGACATGGCGCGTAGTGAAGTACAACTGGCACTAAACCAGAAACTCACTGGCCGCAAGCTGCCACTGGCCGTCATTCGCCTGTTACAGGATGGCTGGCGCCACGTGCTGTATCTATCCTTCCTGAAGGATGGTAAAGACGCTGAATCATGGCGTCAGGCAGTAAAAGTGGTGGATGCCCTCATCTGGTCAATGACCCCGGTTAAGGATGATCCAGCCTGGCTGGAGCGCCTGAAAAGTGTTGCCCCCAAACTGGTAAACAGCCTGCGTAAAGGCCTGGCATCGGTTAACTTTGATCAGGTAAAAACTGACAGTTTATTGCGTGAAATTGAAGAGGTGCACCAGAAAACCGTACAGGGCCTGGTCCTGCCTATGGTTGAAATTGTTACCGAAGACAAGGAAACCCGTGCTGACGGGGTAAAACGCCAGGGTGTTGAGGATGCATTAAAATCCCCCAATGCCGACCTGCAAAGCGTGGTACTGCCTAAATCTGAAATTATTGATTTATATCAGGGTGAAACACTGCCCAATGCGGACAAGTTCGTACAGATTGTCAAGCAGCTGAAAATCGGGGTGTGGATTGAGTTTGTCAGCCACGACCAGCGCGAACGGCATAAACTGGTCGCACGCATCCGCAGTATGGAAAAACTGATTTTTGCCAATCGCCGTGGTATTAAAGTGGCAGAAATGTCGCAAATGCATCTGGCGGTTGAACTCAGTCAGGGCCGTGCGCGTCTGGTAGATGACCAGCCGCAAATTATTGACCGTGCCCTGCAATCGGTGGTTGGCGGCTTAAGACAGTTGACAGCCTAAGCCCTGTCACTTAAAAAGAAGCCTGGATTGAAACAGGACAAGCACTATGATGGCAGCAAACCGTAGCGCACTGCTGATTCAGCAAGGCTGGTTACAGGGCTCGCTACCTGCGGGGCTGCGGCATATTGCCTCACCCAACTTTAACCAGCGCCCAGCGGATTGCCCGCCCCGGCTGGTGGTGCTGCATAACATCAGCCTGCCACCTGCCCAGTTTGGTGGCGGCTATATTGAAGCTTTTTTCCAGAACCAGCTGGATGCCAGTGTGCATCCCTACTTTGAAACCATCAAAGACCTGAAAGTGTCTGCGCATGTGCTTATTCTGCGCAGCGGCGAAGTCATTCAGTTTGTCAGCTTTGATGAGCGCGCCTGGCACGCTGGTCGCTCCAGTTATCTGGGCGAAAAGGAATGTAATGATTATTCGGTGGGAATTGAGCTGGAAGGCACAGATGATCAGGCATTTACGGATGTACAGTATGACAGCCTGCGCCATGTGCTGTTCAGCATCCAGCAACACTATGCACAAACCCGCTATCATTTAACCGGCCACTCCGACATTGCACCGGGACGTAAAACTGACCCCGGTACGTATCTGGACTGGCAACGGGTACGCAAGGATTTAGCAGCCCTGCACGCTGCCAGCTAAACCTGTCGCCTACCTTTAACAGCGCACGCATACCATTCAAGGTATGCGTTATACTTGCTGGCTCTTATTTCTTGTCAGCTGCTTTTGTGTCCGCAACCTGTGCTGGCAGCACTTCCAGCAATTCAACTTCAAAAATCAGCGTGCTGTTAGGTGGAATGGCATTGGAACCGGTTTCACCATAGGCCAGGCTGGCAGGAATAAACAGGCGGTATTTCGCGCCTTCCTTCATTAACTGTACACCCTCTGTCCAGCCTGCAATGACCTGATCCAGCGGGAACGTCAGCGGTTCACCACGGTCAATCGAGCTGTCAAATACCGTACCGTCAATCAAACGACCTTCGTAATGCACTTTTACACGCGATGTAGCGGCAGGCTGTTTACCAGTGCCCTGTTTAATAACCAGATACTGCAAGCCGCTTTTGGTTGTTACCACACCGGATTTTTTGGCGTTTTCAGCCAGAAATGCAGCACCCGCCTTGCCGTTTTTATCTGCTTCGGCCTTAAACGCCTGCATTTCCTGCGCATCCTGGGTCTGCTTGTATTTCAGCAGGGTCGCCTTAATCTGCTCGTCAGTCAGGCCACCTTCCTTACCACTGTAACCGTCCTTAAAGCCCAGTACAAAAGCATCCAGGTCCAGGTTTTTTAAGGCATCGCTGTTACTTTTACCAATAATATAACCGAAGCTGTAGCCTACCTTTTGCGTTTCAGGGCTGCTGTCTGTAATGGCTGCTGTTGACTTGCCGTCTGCTTTTGCTGCATGGCTGACACCTGTTACAGCCATCACGCTCAAGGCCAGTGCTAAACCGATTTTCTTCATATGGATCATTTCCAATTTTTTAAACATGCCTTAACGCACGCATTGTTTGCCCTTATCTTTGTGCAAATCCTTTTGTCTGCGCCACATTATTCAGCAAAGAAAAAGGCAGTATTTAATACTGCCCACGTGTATTACTTCACAACTTTAATCAGTTCTACTTCAAATACCAGCGTGCTATTAGCCGGGATAGAACCGGTTTCCTGTGCACCATAGGCCAGCTCGGCAGGAATCACAAAGCGGTATTTAGCGCCTTCCTTCATCAGCTGCACACCTTCGGTCCAGCCTGGAATCACCTGGTTCAGGGCAAACGTTACCGGTTCCTTGCGCGCAATGGAACTATCAAACACAGTACCATCAATCAGCTTGCCTTCGTAGTGAACGGTCACTTCCGAGGTGGCTGTAGGCTGCTTGCCAGTACCTTCTTTAAGCACCTGATACTGTAAGCCACTGCTGGTGGTTACCACACCGGGCTTTTTGGCATTTTCGGCCAGGAAAGTTTTTCCCGCATTCGCTTTGGTCTGGTTTTCCAGCTCAACCTTTTTCTGGGCTTCCTGCTGGTACGCCATCATGGCCTTATTCAGGTCTTCTTCCGTATAAGGCATTTTCTTTTTAGCCTTGGCATCACGCAAGCCCTGGATAAACTGCTCGACTTCCATATCCGGCGGGGTGCGCTCGCCAATCTGGTAGCCGGTAGCATAGCTGATTTTGCCAACATTGGTGGTGGCCTTGGCAGCCGCTTTTTCAGCATCTGGCTTGGCATATTTTGAATATAAAACAGGGGTCAGTGCGCCACCAATCAACACAATGGCAACTACTGCAGGTATCGCTTTATTCATAAAAGTTCCATATCTACTCAACGACAGCAAGCCTTAACCACATACCATGCTCATGCTGGCAATGGCATACTGCGGTAAATGAAGGCTTGACTGTCTGCTATTTTCATTCTTGCATAAAGTGCCAATAAGGCAGGGCTTTTGCAATCCTTAATTACAAAGAAACGGTTGTTTTTTAGTGTTTTTATACAGCTGCTTGTTCCGTATTTTACTAAAGCACCACACGCCGCAGGCATTTAAACAGCATATGATGTCCAATTAAAGACGATTAGGCATAAAAAATAAGATTATGTCTGCATCCCTTATCATATGAGGGCTACAAAACACCGCTTAAGCAAAACTTAAGCTATATCGCCTAAGGTGTCAGCTCATTTGACCATCACGATGTCCATCAATGCTGCCAGCCTTAAAGCATATTCTCAGCAAACCATTACTCAGCTTATCCCTGGCGCAATTTAATGCGCTTATTGCGCTCTGGCTTGCTGTTGGATTAAACCTTTATTTCTTTCAGACCCTGCATCAGCTCAGTGGCCTGAGCGGCTTTGCAGCGGCTGCATTTATGGGCAGCAGTGTCGTGCTGGTGTTTGCCTATTACCTGGTGATCCTGCAACTGATCAGCTGGCGTATTACGGCTAAAACCATTGCTTCCTTATTGATTATCATTGGTG
>JASLIR010000044.1 GCA_030152125.1 Alkanindiges sp. | reverse complement strand
TCAATTGAACCTGTGCCTGTGCATGGTGAATTTCTGCCACCGTCAGCGCGGTCATATTGATGATACGACGGGTAGTGGACGAAGGCGTTACAATATGCACCGGCTTGGCAGCACCCAGCAGGATAGGGCCAATCGTTACGTTGTTGCCCGCAGTTGCCTTTAACAGGTTAAAGGCAATGTTGGCAGCATCCAGGCTTGGCATAATCAGCAGGTTGGCAGAGCCCTTGTAACGTGAATTCGGGAATTCAGCCAGACGTACGGATTCATCTATGGCTGCATCGCCATGCATTTCGCCTTCCACTTCCAGGTCTGGTGCACGCGCATACAGGATACGGAATACCTGACGCATTTTTTCGGCATCCGGGTCGTTTTCGGCACTACCAAAGCTGGAATGCGACAACAAGGCCACTTTAGGCACAATACCAAAACGGCGTACTTCTTCTGCGGCCAGCAGGGTCATTTCCGCCAGCTGTTCAGCAGTTGGATGACGGTTAACGTAGGTATCGGCAATAAACAGGTTGCGGTCACCCAGCATTACCACGTTCATGGCGTACAGGTTATTCACATGGGCTTTGGTGCCAATTACATCGCGTACATAACCCAGATGCAGGTCATAATAGCCAAAGGTACCGCAAATCATGCCGTCCGCATAACCAAACTGTAGCAGCAGCGAGCCGATCAGGGTGGTACGGCGGCGTGCTTCACGCTTGGCCAGCTCTACACCAACGCCATGGCGTTGCTTGATTTTGTAGTAGTGCTGCCAGAATTCCTTATAGCGCGGGTCATCATCCTGGTTTACCAGTTCAAAATCCCGGCCAGCCTGAATGCGCAAGCCCTGACGCTGGATATTATGTGCAATGACAGAAGGACGGCCTACCAGAATTGGCTTGGCCAGGCCATCGTCTCCTACAATTTGTACCGCACGCAATACACGCTCATCTTCACCTTCACAGAAAACAATCCGCTTTGGATCAGTTTTGGCCTGGGCGAAAATCGGCTTCATCAGGAAGGCAGAGTTATATACAAACTCGGACAGCCTTTGGCGATATGCAGCAAAATCCTGAATCGGGCGGGTCGCAATACCGGAATCCATGGCAGCCTGGGCAACTGCCGGGGCAATTTCCATAATCAGGCGTGGGTCCAGCGGGCCCGGAATCAGGTATTCACGGCCAAACGATTTGGCAGTTTCACCGTAGGTAGACGCATCCGGCTCGATGTGTGCCATTCTGGCAATGGCATACACACAGGCAATTTTCATTGCTTCGTTAATGGTGGTAGCACCAGAATCCAGTGCACCACGGAAAATATACGGGAAGCACAGTGCGTTGTTGACCTGATTCGGGTAGTCTGAACGCCCGGTGGCAATAATGGCATCAGCACGGGCTTCGCGTGCATGTTCCGGCATAATTTCCGGATTCGGGTTAGCTAGTGCAAAAATAATCGGGTCTTTTGCCATTTCCGTGACCATTTGCGGGGTCAGGATACCGGCGGCAGACAGGCCCAGGAACATATCAGCATCTTTCATCACTTCATGCAGCTGGGTAGCTTCAGTGTCTTGCGCGTAGCGGGCCTTGCTTTCGTCCATGCTGCTCAGGCGCGCCTTGGTCAGCAGGCCGCGTGAATCCGCCACGGTAATATTTTCTTTTTTAGCACCCAGTGCACACAGCAAATCCAGGCAGGAAATAGCGGCTGCACCAGCACCGGAGGCAACAATCTTAATCTCGCCAATATCTTTTTTAATAATTTGCAGGGCATTTAACAGGGCAGAACCCACAATGATACTGGTACCGTGCTGGTCGTCATGGAATACCGGGATTTTCATGCGTTCGCGCAGTTTTTTCTCGATATAAAAGCACTCTGGCGCCTTGATGTCTTCAAGGTTAATACCACCAAAAGTCGGTTCCAGCGAGGCAATGATATCAACCAGTTTATCCGGGTCGTTTTCAGCAATCTCGATGTCAAATACATCAACACCGGCAAATTTTTTGAACAGTACGCCTTTGCCTTCCATTACTGGCTTGGAAGCCAGCGGGCCAATGTTACCCAGGCCTAGTACGGCAGTACCATTGGTGATAACGGCGACCAAATTAGCGCGAGCAGTGTACAACGCCGCAGTGCCTGGATCACGTTCGATTTCCAGACAAGGTGCAGCCACACCCGGAGAATAGGCCAGAGCCAAGTCGCGCTGATTGACGAGCTGCTTGCTTGGAGTGACGCTAATTTTGCCGGGCTGTGGGAATTCGTGGTAATACAGGGCTGCTTTTTTTAACGCTAAATCGTCCATCTTGCTCTCTAATTTGGAATTGCACCCCAAGATAAGGTGCAAGGTTAAACAAGTGGCAAACTATAGCATTGATCGACCAATCTGTCAGGTTCAAACTGGGGGGAATCGGGTTACTGATCAGTATTTTTTATTATCGCCACATTTCTAATCAATGATTATTGAGGCAAGTGGATCATTCAGACTTTGCGCTGCATAATGGTTTTTCAGGAACTGGGTAGCATCCTCGGCTGGCAAGGGTTTGCTGATCAGGAAGCCTTGCAGGGTATCGCAGCCTTCCAGGGTCAGGAAGTCAGCCTGCTGCTGGGTTTCCACACCTTCGGCCACCACGCTCATTTTCAGGGCATGGCCCATGGCCAGAATGGCTTTAACAATGGCCTGCTGGTGCTGCTGGTCATCGGTACGGGAAATGAAGGAGCGGTCAATTTTTAATATATCAATCGGGTACTGGCCCAGGTAGGACAGGGAGGAGTAGCCGGTACCAAAGTCATCCAGTGAAATGGTGATATGGCGTGCTTTAAGCTGCTGTAGTACCTGCATCACCACCTGTGCATCATCCATCAGGGAGGACTCGGTAATTTCCAGTTCCAGAAAGCGCGGGTCAATCTGGTAGTAATCAATAATACTGTCAATTTCTTCAATCAGGTTGCCGCGCTGGATTTGCTGCGCCACCACATTGACCGAAATTTTGATGTCGTTATAACCCAGGCTTTGCCATGCACGCAGCTGGGCGCAGGTTTTGTTCAGTACAATTTCACCAATATTGGAAATTAGGCTGGTTTCCTCGGCCAGTGGGATAAACTGTACTGGGGAAATTAAGCCATGCTCCGGGTGCTGCCAGCGGACCAGAGCTTCAAAACCGGTAATACGCCGGGTTTTGGCATCCACCTTAGGCTGGTAATGCACCACCAGTTCATCATTTAAAATGGCCTTGCGCAGGGCGTTTTCCATATTCACGCGGCTGGTCGCAGTAAAATGCTCATCCTTGGTATAAAAGCGGATGGTATTGCCACCCAGTCGTTTGGCTTCCTGCAGGGCACGCTCGGCATGGTTGGACAGGCTGTCCACCTGGCGGCCATGCTCCGGGAACATCGCAATACCAATCGAGACATTAATAATCAGTTCCTGCTCATGAATCGTGAATGGCTGTTCAAACGACTGCATGATTTTTTTGCACAGCGACTTGATGTCAGAATTACGGTAGCGGGTACTTTCATAAATAATCGCAAAGTCGTCCCCACCCAAGCGTGCCAGCAGGATGGATTCGGTGGTCACGATACGCAGGCGCTTGGCCACCATTTTCAGCAGTAAATCGCCGCCATCATTTTGCAGGGAATCATTGAGGAAGCGGAAGCGGTCAATGTTCAGGCGGATCAGGGCAAACTTTTCTTTCTTCTGGTTATTCTCAATCATTAACTGGTGTAACTGGGTTTTAAACAGGTTACGGTTAGGCAGGTCAGTCAGCGAATCATAATTGGCCAGATAGGACAGGCGTTGCTCATCCAGCTTGCGCTGGGTTAAATCAGAAATAATGCCGATGTAGTGGGTGACTTTGCCCTGGTCATTCTTAATGCTATTGATGTGCAGCCACAGTGGAAGGTCATCACCACTGGTATGTTTTTCATTGATGTCGCCTTCAAACTCACCGCTTTCCATCAGCGATTTAAGAATCTCCACATGCTGGGTTTGCACTTTGTTGTTTTCAGAACGGTAGCGGAACACATGCTGGCCAATCAGCTTATCGCGCTTTACGCCGGTAATCTGTTCAAAGCGCGGGTTGATGTCCACATAGTGCAGCTTGTGATCCAGAATAAAAATACCCTCGGCCGCGCGGTCAAATACACTGGCAGACAGTTTCAGACGTTCAGCGGCATTTTTTTCTTCATCAATATTACGCCGGATCCCTACCATACGAATCGGTTTGGTGCTGATGGCATCGCGCTGGATGACCTTGCCCAGGTCATGCACCCATACCCAGTAGCCATTTTTATGGCGGATACGGTAGGTACTTTCATAACGGTCCGTATGGTTGCGCAGGTGCGATACAATCGCACTCTTTACAGCAGGGTAGTCTTCCGGGTGAATCAGCCGGCTGACATTATTAATGTATTCGTTAATTTCGCTGTTCTGGTAGCCTAGAATCTGGTCAAAATTACTGGTTTCAATGGTACGGTGTTTTACATCCCAGTCCCAGCTGCCAATACCGGCAGTCTGGTGCGCCATTTCCAGGTTCTGGCGCGATTTTTCCAGGCTGGCATTCATTTGCTGGATATCAAAGGTACGTTCGCGTACTTTTTCTTCCAGGCGCTGGTTGGTTTGCTGCAGCTTCCATTCAACAGACTTACGTTCCTGCATTTCCTGTTCCAGCTGGCGATAGGCATGCTCGGCAATACCGCGCTGCTGCTCGGCGTGTTCTACCAGGTTGTCATTGCGGATAATCAGCCAGGTTAGGCGATCCCGGGTTTTATACAGCTGGTGACCACAGAACAGGATAAACAGGATATAAATGTCGTTAATTAAAAAATAAGGCTCATTCAGCAGGAATGTAGGCCAGTTGGTTAATTGCAGGGCCAGAATGGGCGCCATGCTGGTTAATACCAGCAGGTAAAAACTGCGGATACGGATGGTTAAACCAATAAACGCCAGAACATGTGCAAATACCACAATGGTATCAAACACATAAAAACCGGAAGCCATGGGCGTGACCGGTTCCTTAATCAGTGATTCCAGCCCGAGCAACATCTGGCCAACAGCAATGATCAAGCCAAATACAAAGGCGTTGATTTGCAGGTAAATATCAATATAGGTGTTTTTTAGTTTAAAGTTTTTATTATTCAGCTGCGTGTTGATAATGGCAGACAAGGCAATAATACTGGTGGAAATAATGCACCAGGCCGTAAGCTG
>JASLIR010000027.1 GCA_030152125.1 Alkanindiges sp. | reverse complement strand
TCTGTTTTTTCACTTCGCCGTAAATCAGCTCACCCACGCGGGATGCATACTGGTCCACAATCAGCGCACGTTCAGCTTCACGAATCTTTTGAACAATCACCTGCTTGGCAATTTGCGCAGCAATACGGCCAAAGTCGATGGACTGTACCTGCACTTCGCGGATGTCACCAATTTGCCATTGCTCAGGGTCTAGATCACTAATGGCATCCTGACAGGCCGGCATTTCATGATCTTCATCAGCAACCACTTCCCACTGGCGGAAAGTTTCATAGTCACCAGTCTTACGGTCAATCGCTACGCGTAACTCAGCTTCTTCATTCGGCGTGTTTTCATAAAACTTTTTCTTGGTTGCTGCAACCAAGGCCTGTTCCAGCGCCTGAAAAATCGCTTCACGGCTTACGCCTTTTTCATTACTAACCGTTTCAACGACGGTAAGAATCTCGCGACTCATATGCCACCTTTATAATTAATTAAACCAATTCCAATCAATTTCTTTTACCTGTCTGGCATCCAAAAACTTGACAGGAAAATGATCCAGCAACAGACCACCACCCTCGTTTTAAAACACCACTCATAAAACAGGTCAAATATATTAATCCTGATACACCAGATTTGCCTTATCGATATTGTCACTTTCAATGTTGAGTACTAAACCATCCACCTCAACAGTAACTCGCTGTGTATCCAGATCTACCTGCTGTAACAGTCCCGTCAACTTACGACGATTTTCTACCGCACTGATCAAACGCATTGCAACGCGCTGCCCAACATAATTCGATAACTGTGCCAGACTAAAGAATGGACGGTCCCAGCCCGGAGAAGATACTTCCAGCGCATATTCGCCGGCAATAGGATCATGCACATCCAGCACACCACTCACCTGGTGGGTCACCCGCACACAATCATCAACACCAATACCGCGACCAGCATCCGGGTCCTGCTCACCTTCAGGTGCTGGCCCGTCTTCTACTGCTGTATCCGGCTTGTCGATGTAAATGCGCAACAGGGAACGTTTGCCTTGCTGGATAAATTCCAGTCCCCATAGCTCCACATCGCACACTGCTACCGCAGGTACAATCAAATCATATAAGGCTTGAGTTTTTGCAGAAAGCTTCATGTACGCTCTTTGTCAGCTGGCTCGATTTAAACAATGGCAGGCAAAAACATGAATGAATAGGTGTGATGTGTGCAACGACAGCGCATCAGCACGTTTTATTTTGCTCCGCACCCTGAAAAATCAATAAAAAACAAATAAAAAATGGGCGATAACGCCCACCATTTTCAGCCTAAAAACAACATATTGAAACAAATTAATGTATCGTTTTGTCATTTTCGCTGTGCAAAAAGGCCCACCGTTGTGAGCCCTTTTAATATATGGTAGCGGGGGCTGGATTTGAACCAACGACCTTCGGGTTATGAGCCCGACGAGCTACCAGACTGCTCCACCCCGCATCAACTGGAGCGTATTCTATAGCAAATACGCCACGTGTCAACCTTTAATTCCAGCAAACATGAGTCAAATCATACTTATGTCTAATATTTGCTCAACCACAGTCATGTAAAAAGCAACGAAAACATAACACTGCTATAGCCTTTAGGCATAAAGCAGCTTACCTGCAAGTGGCGGATTAACATCCGCGCAGCCACACCCTAATAACACACCCGTACAGAGGTCAGGAAAACCCTGACATATACACAACCATCGCATAAACCGCAGTGTGGTGCGGCCAGGCCTAAATACAGCATGACCGCGCACTAGGTGAAGTATTTAGCGATTAACCCTCCCTGGGCTTTGCATTGGGCTTCTTGGCTTTTTTAGATGGCTTTTTAGCAGCAGGTTTTACTCCGGCTTTATCAGCTGCTTTTAGCTTGGTCTTGCTGTCCTTAGGTGCAGCGGCAACTGCTTTCTTTTTGGCTGTGCCGGCCTTTTCACGCGGGGCTGCAACACGGGGTGCCTTTTCACGCAACTGGCGACCCTGACTTGATTTCTGCTTCAGCAGCGCGAAGTCAATCTTACGGTCCTCAATATTAACCCCGGCAACCTTGATCAACACCACATCGCCCAGGGCAAAGCGCTGGTTGTGCTGCTGCCCAATCAATGCCTGACTACCTGCATCGTAAACAAAATAGTCATTACCCAGTTGGCTGATATGAATCATGCCATCTACATACAGGTCATTTAAGGTCACAAACAAACCGAAGTCGGTCACTGCCGTAATAGTACCGTCAAACTCTTCGCCAATATGCTGCTGCATATAATGACACTTCAGCCAGCTCATCACGCTGCGCGAGGCTTCATCCGCACGGCGCTCGGTCATGGAGTAGTGTTCACCGGCACTTGCCAGCGCCTGCCCCTCCAGTTCGAAGGTACGCTGTACCAGATGGTCTTTAATAGCACGGTGCAGTAGCAAATCGGGATAGCGACGGATTGGCGAAGTAAAGTGCGTATAGGAATCATACGCCAGGCCAAAATGCCCCAGGTTTTTAGGAGCATAAAAAGCCTGCATCATAGAGCGCAGCAACACGGCATGAATGCTAGTAGCATCAATACGGTCCTTGGTGGCTTCAATTACCGCCTGATAATCCGCCTGTGTCGGCTTTTCCGGGAAGTGCAAGCCCAGCAGACGCACATAATCGCGCACCTTTTGCACACGGCTACTTTCTGGTGCTTCATGGTTACGATATAAAACCGGTACTTCATGACCAATCGCATAATCGGCTGCACACACATTTGCCAGCAACATACACTCTTCAATCAAACGGTGTGCGTCGTTGCGTTTGCGCGGCAAAATCTGCGCGATGGCACCCAGCGCATCAAAGGTCATGTAGGTTTCAGTGGTTTCAAATTCCATGGCACCACGGCTCTGGCGCAAGCCAAGCAATGTCTGGTACAACTGGAACAGGGTATTTACCGACTTACGAACCGCTGGATTCTCCAGAATGGCATCTGTCTGGCCGCCCAGATAATCGGATACCTGGGTATAGGTTAAACGTGCCTGCGAATGCATGACTGCCGGGTAAAAGGTATAACCGGTAACACGGCCAACCCTGGACAAGTTGATATCACACACCATACACAGGCGGTCAACATTCGGCTTAAGCGAACATAACCCATTAGAAAGTGCTTCCGGCAACATGGGAAGCACATGGTTCGGGAAATAAACCGACGTACCACGGGCCTGTGCCTCATTATCCAGTGCGGAACCGGTTTTTACATAATGGCTGACATCGGCAATGGCAACCACCAGCCGGTAACCACCATCGGGACGCTTTTCCGCATAGACGGCATCATCAAAGTCGCGCGCATCTTCACCATCAATGGTGACCAGTGGCAGTTCACGCAAGTCCACCCGGTTTTTACGGTCTTTGGCAACAGGCTCTTTCAGCTTCTGGGTTTCGGCCAGTACTTCGGCGCTAAATTCATAAGGCAGGTCAAAATCCAGCACCGTCGCCGGTATAATCAGCTGGCTATCCGCCTGAT
This sequence comes from Alkanindiges sp., assembly GCA_030152125.1. Lineage (GTDB taxonomy): Bacteria > Pseudomonadota > Gammaproteobacteria > Pseudomonadales > Moraxellaceae > JASLIR01. The sequence continues at coordinate 977 of JASLIR010000027.1, read as the reverse complement.
CGGCCAGATTAGCCAGAATATGGCCATTGGCAAATTCTTCACGTGTCGGCCAGTCATCAATGGCAATCCGGGTGGAATCCCCTACTGTCAGGCCTGCACGGGCAATTTGTTCCGGCTCCATGGCAATCGGCTGGTGGCTATTGGGTTGTGCCGGCTGAATAAAATAATCACCATCATATTGCTGCACCTTGCCAATCAGCTCACGTTGCTGGCGCACCGTGACTTCCACAATATAGCCTGTCAGGCGGCCACGCCGATCGGTTCCGGTAGGACGCACCTTAACGATATCGCCATTAAACACCAGGCGCATTTCTTTTTCAGGCAGAAAAATATCCGGCTGATTATCCATCACCACAAAGCCAAAACCTTTGGCATTTGCCTGCACCTTGCCCACAAACACATCATCATCGGTGGTGAGGCGGTATTGGGGGGGGATATGCGAAGTGCGCAGCAATTGTCCATCACGCACCATGGCATTCAGGCGGCGGCTTAAGGCTTCAATGGCATCAGGGTGATCCAGGTGGTAATGCGCCACCAGATCGGCATGGGATAAGGAAGAATCTTGTTCAGTCAGGGTTTGTTGTATCAGTGTTCTGCTAGGGATCGGAGCGTCATAGCGCTCTGCTTCGCGTTCGGCATCAGGGTCTTGCCAATTCATAGTTTCTCTTTTAATTGTCAGTTTAAACAGTGCAATTCACAGCTATATACAATACACGAAAGCCGTGACAAGTGCATGGCAAAGCGGCATGGAAACGTATACAAACGGTTTGTTTTAGGTTTTTGTCGATAAAATCATCAAACAGTAATATCTTTCATCACTAGCCGCTTGACGATCGCTAAAAATATCCATAATATGCACGCCACTGCGGAAGTGGCGGAATTGGTAGACGCACTAGTTTCAGGTATTAGCGAGTAAAATCGTGGGGGTTCAAGTCCCCCCTTCCGCACCATATGATAAAAAGCCCTGATACATCATC
>JASLIR010000345.1 GCA_030152125.1 Alkanindiges sp. | reverse complement strand
AATAATGACCAGGTGGATTCCGGCGATGTGGGGGCAGGGCATACCGTCACAGCTATTTATGAGCTGACGTCGGTGGGTGGCAAAGCCACGCTGGACCCTTTACGGTATGGGACGGACAGCAAAGCAGATCTGGATAAACAGCCGGGCAAAAAGAATAACGAGCTGGCTTATTTGCGCCTGCGTTATAAATCTCCTAACGAAGACAAGTCTCAGCTGATTGAGCGTCCTGTGCTGGCCAATAGTAAAGTGGCGTGGTCGCAGGCCGGGCAGGACATGTACTGGGCAACAGCTGCCGCCAGTTTTGCCTTTAAGTTACAGGGGCGTACAGATATTCCGCAATTGTCCTGGGATGATCTGATTAGCTTGGCCAAACAGGGTAATACGCAGGATAAATATGGGCAGCGGCAGGAAATGTTGGCCTTACTGGAAAAAGCACGTTTGCAGCTGGGTGGGAAATAGCCTGCCTCAAACATAGTCCACTGCTTAAAGCCCATGTTTGTCATTTGGCAAGCTTGGGCTTTTTTACGACTAAAGTCTGAGGCTGGATGACTGTGCTGTTGCGTCATCCCTGATATGAGGGGGCATGAATTCTGCTAACATGCGCGCCTTGTTTAAAAACTGTGCGTAGCCCCCGATGAATGCCATTGTTATTGCTATTCTGGTGATGTTTGCCCTGTCGCTTGCCCGGGTATCGATTGTGCTGTCACTGGTACTGGCGGCCGTGGTTGGTGGCTTGCTGAGCGGGCTTGGCCTATCCGGCACTGTTACTGCTTTTAATGACGGGCTGGGTGGTGGTGCACAGGTGGCACTGGCTTACGGTGTGCTGGGTGCCTTTGCACTGGCTTTATCGCGTTCTGGCCTGCCGGACTTGCTGGCGCACAAGCTGATTGGCCTGCTGGGTTATGAGGCCTCCATCCACAAGCAACGCTTTGTCAAATACCTGTTGCTGGGTATGCTGTGGCTGGCAGCGGTATTTTCGCAAAACTTGATTCCTGTCCATATTGCCTTTATTCCGGTGCTGGTGCCTCCCTTACTGGCGGTAATGAATCACTTGCAACTGGACCGGCGGGCAGTAGCTTGCGCCATGACGCTGGGGCTGGTGGGTACTTATATGCTGCTGCCGGTTGGCTTTGGTGCCATTTTCCTGAATGAACTGCTGATGGGTAATATCAACAAGGTGGGTGCTGCTTATGGCCTGCATGTGGATGCCTGGATGATGCCGGCGGCAATGTCCATTCCGGTGTTTGGCATGCTGTGCGGTACCCTGTTTGCTATTTTTGTCAGTTACCGTAAACCACGCCATTATGTGCAGGCTGTGGCTGGTTCCAGTGCCAGGGATATGCAGCAAATTGCTTCATCGCTCAGCGTGGAAGCAAGCCATGTGCCCGTCATCAGTAAAAAAACCATGCTGATGGCCAGCTTGGCAGTGGTATTGGCCTTAGTAACGCAGGTGTATTCCAGTTCGATGATTCTGGGTGGCCTGGTGGGTTTTGCCGTGTTGTCTGCCGCCGGGATTTTTAAATGGCAGGAAGCGGATGACGTGTTTGTGGCCGGCATGCGCATGATGGCACTGGTGGGTTTTATCATGATTGCTGCTTCCGGTTTTGCCGCAGTGATGACCGCCACCGGGCAGGTGGATGCACTGGTGCACAGCGTGGTGGATGCCATTGGCGATCATAAACACATTGCCGCCTTTTTGATGCTGCTGGTGGGTATGTTTGTCACCATTGGTATTGGTTCATCCTTTTCCACGGTGCCGGTATTAAGCATTATTTATGTACCCTTATGCGTGCAGTTTGGCTTTTCGCCACTGGCGACTATTGCTTTGATTGGTACGGCAGCTGCACTGGGTGATGCCGGATCTCCCGCATCGGATTCCACCCTGGGGCCAACAGCAGGTTTGGGCGCGGACGGCCAGCACGACCATATGTGGGACACGGTGGTGCCAACATTTATCCATTTTAATATCCCGCTACTTGTTTTTGGCTGGCTTGCTGCATTATGTTTATAGCGAAGGCTGGGCAGGCCGTACGCTCAGTTAATGAGCGTGTTATGTGCTATTGTTTATACAGGCGAAATAGTATTAAGTTTATAATGTGCTTTACTTAACAAATTAAAAAACCGAGTGTCGGATAGTTCAAGTTTTTTATTATTTTTGTTTAAAAAATGCTAGAAATAAACTTAAAAGTATAATAAAAATAAGATGCTGTATTTTAGACTTTCAAGGAGAGAATAATGTCTAAATTAACCGGGCTTTTTGCCGCCCTGACTTTGGCTTTACCTGTTATGGCCTCTGCCGCTACACCATGGACTGTGAAAATTGGGGGCAGTGTGGTGGTGCCGGATAATGACACCGGGATTATTGCTGGTTTTCAATCCCATGTAACTACCGAGTACAATTTTACGCCGTCAATTGAATATACCTTTGGGGAAACTCCTTTTTCTGCCGAGCTACTGCTGGCTACACCATTCAAGCATGAGGTCAGGCTGGAGGGGCTGGGTGATGTGGTTACCTTCCGTCATTTACCACCTACCTTTACAGTGAAATACAACCTGAATACCGGTACCGGCTTTACTCCTTATGTGGGGTTGGGCGGTAACGTGACGGTGGTATGGGATGAAAAAACCAAAGGTGCACTGGCGGGTACCAAGGTTAAGGCAGACCCAAGCTTTGGTTTTGCCGGGCAGATTGGGGTGAACTATTTGCCGGCGGGTACAACCTGGGGTGCCTATATCGATGTGCGCTATGCCCAAATTGAGAGTGATATCGAGTGGAAAGGCGATGACGTAGGAACGCTGAAGGTTAACCCGATGGTGTACACCGTTGGCATTAGCCATCGCTTCTAATCTACTTATGTTCTAACCAGTTAAGCGGTCTCTTGCGCTAGCCATACGCAGGGGACCGTTTAAACATCTGCCTTATTCTTATTTTAAATAATTACCCATACCGTATAAAGCTTACATAGCATCACACAGTTGCCCTATAACGTAGTGGCCTGATGCCGCTAAATACGCTGTTATAAAAGCTGACTGTTTTTAAATGATGCGTGCGCTATGAAAATTGCAGCAATAAATACCGGGCTGGCCTGCGCTGCGCTGGCAGTACTGGGTGTGTTGCCCCTAAGTGCCTCTGCCGCCAGCTTTGATTGCCAGAAAGCGAAATTGCCCACCGAAAAGGCTATCTGCCAGTATCGCAACCTGAATGACCAGGATGTGAAAATGGCCACGACCTTTAATATCCTCACCCACCTGCTGCCCATGGGTGGACGGGATGCCCTAAAGGATGAACAGCGCCTGTGGCTGCAACAGCGTAATGCCTGCGCTGCCAAAACCTCCTGCATTGCCAGCCAGTACCAGCAGCGGCAAATGCAACTGGATGATTTACTGCAAACACGGGTTTACCAGCAAGGGCCGTTCTAGCTTTGTGGATAACTTGCGGTTTATCCACAGTGGCTTTTTGCAACAGGCTGACACAGGCTGATGCACAAAAAGCATGGATTGCCTGCATGACACCCTTGAAAATGCCCCGTCGCATCCCAAACATTGACGCAGATGAAACTGAATGCCCTGCCAGCCAGCGCAGGCCAGCGATACGTTGTAAATGATGGGAGAAATCAATGAGCGATAATAACACCGCAAAAAGCTATAGCTTTCAGGCCGAAGTAGCCCAGTTACTGCATCTGGTCACACACTCTTTATATTCCAATCCGGAAATTTTCCTGCGTGAGCTGATTTCCAATGCTTCGGATGCCTGCGACAAGCTGCGTTTTGAAGGCATTAATAATGCTGCCTTATACGAAGCGGACCCTGACCTGCAGGTGCGGGTGACACTGGACAGTGAAAATAAAACCATTACCATCAGCGATAATGGTATTGGACTAACCGAACAGGAAGCCATTGATAACCTGGGTACTATTGCCAAAAGTGGTACCAAGGATTTTATGTCCAAACTGACTGGTAACCAGAAGTCCGACGCACAACTGATTGGCCAGTTTGGTGTGGGCTTTTATTCCGGCTTTATTGTGGCCGATAAAATTACCGTGGAATCACGCCGTGCCGGTGAGCCGGTAGAAAGTGCGGTACGCTGGATTAGCGGTGGTACTGGCGAATTTGAAGTTGAGCAGATTAGCAAGCAGGGCCGTGGTACCGATGTGATTCTGCATGTGCGCGAGGATGCACTGGAATACCTGCAAGCCTGGAAAGTAAAGCAGATTATTAACAAGTATTCCGACCACATCAGCTTGCCTATCCAGATGCTGAAAGAAGAATGGCAGGAAGCTGAGGGTGATGACGACGAAGGTAATCCAGAAGGCAGTGCAGAAGGCGGCAAACTGGTACTCACTGATGAGTGGGAAACCATTAATTCTGCCAGTGCCTTGTGGAGCCGTAGCAAGAAAGACATTACTGATGAACAGTATATCGAGTTTTACAAGCAGATCAGCCATGACTTTGAAGCACCACTGGCCTGGAGCCATAACCGCGTAGAAGGCAGCACCGAATATACCCAGCTGTTATATATTCCAGCCAAGGCCCCGCATGACCTGTTTAGCCGCGACCAGCATTCCGGCATTAAGCTGTATGTAAAGCGGGTGTTTATTCTGG
>JASLIR010000483.1 GCA_030152125.1 Alkanindiges sp. | reverse complement strand
AAAATCTGGTTCAGCATGTTAATGGCCGGCAAGGAAATGGCTTTAATATCCAGCGCATCCAGTGCTGCTATCAGGGTTGGAATCAGAATGAGCAGGAATACAATGGTGCCTGCCAGGTTTGGTAAACTGGTGGCCTGTTTTACCCCTATGCGTTCTGCGGTGGATTGCAGATTGATACCCGCTACAAAGCCAACCACAATGCCTTTAACAATGACTGCCACAAAATAGCCCACAATACCGATAACTGCAGCAGCAAAAATATTGGGGATAAACAGTAGCAGGTCGTTAACCAGATTTTGCACCGGCAGTAGCAAGCCGGTTAAGCCAAGTGCCGATAACACCATAGGCAGGAACAGCAGTAAAATCAGCCAATAGGCAATCTGGCCGATATTGCTACTTAAGGGTTGTACACCTACCTCGGTACTTAGTTTTTCATCCAGTGAGGTACGGGCCAGAACAGCTGTGAGGCCGCTACGTATTGCAATTGCCAGAATCCAGCCAAGCACGCCAATGGCCAATGCAGAGAAAATACTGGGTATGAACAATAATACCTTATTGATCATATTGGAAAATGGGGTGGAAACTGCGTATAAATTCAGAATGTTAAAACTGGCGACAATGGCAATAATCAGGATAAACCAGAACACGATGCGGGCTGCAATGTGTTCAACATCATGAGTATGCCCTGTTGATGTGCTTAAGCGCTGGTTTAGGGAAAACCGGGCTAATAATTTGCGTACACCTGCACCGGCAAGCAGTGCAATAATCCAGCCCACAAATAGAACAACAACAGCACCAAGAATCGTTTCTATCTGTCCGCCATATGTTTGCTGGAAGTCGTTAAAGTTCTCCATATTTCAACCTCTTATCATCGTATTGGTTATGAGGATGATTAACAAGCTGCCAGGCAAACGGTACAGAAAGCGGTATAGAGGGGATTTATCTTTTAAGGCGGCAACTTATTAATGCCATATTTTCTCCAGGGCAAAAATGATGTTTTTATGAGCAGAAAAACATCTTTTGCTGCATTTTAATGTAACCAAACCATGCATTTTTAAAACAACATTTTTGTGATTATATTGGCTGTTTTATACACAACCCTCCAGCTTGCTTACAGCTTGAACACCTAATGCCGCTTGAAAGATAACCATGAAATAAGTGGATACTTTTTTGCAATCTTGCAGGAACTTGCTTAAAATCCGCTTCCAGTTCGTTTAGCTATTTTATATATGCCGTATATCCTGAAACCTGTCAGCCTGGAACTTGATGCACGTACCCAGCACGAATGTATGCTGCATACCACCAGAGATGGTTATTTAATTGGCATTATCAGTTTTATGAATGAATATCCGGTCCTGAAATGGCAGGATCTGGAATATATCCGCCGTAAGGGCGAAGAGTTTTCGGTGATGGCCTTTCCACATGCCATTTCCGCACTGATTATTGATTTACGCGACTTTACGCCATGGCTGAGTGCGGATGCACCAGTTATTCCCTGGCGCATGATGGAAGAAGACTGCCCTGTACGGATTCTAGTCAGTGCAGAACAGCGTCGCCACTATTCGGCGGTATTTGAGCCGGCATGGCTGGCCTGGGATTTACAGGCTACTTTAAAGGATATGCGCGAGTTTTTTGACATGCACCTGCATTAAACGGATGCATGTCTTTATAAAAAGAGCGTAGCAGATAAAGAGAGCTTACCAGTAGTTTTCTACCGCAATATTGCCTTCACCGCGCCGGTTCATGCTTAAACCACGGGCTTTAAGGGCATTACGGGTATCTTCCACCATTTGCGGGTTACCACACAGCATCACATGGCTGCTTTCCGGGTTAAATGCAATTCCCGCATGCTGTTCCAGCAGCCCATTTTCAATTAATAGCGGTAAACGCTGGTGCAAGGCAACCGATGAATCACGGGTAATAATGGGCAAAAATCGAAAGGATGCCCCACCCTCACCAAACTGCTGATGGATCTCGGCAATTTCAGCCGCATAGGCCAGTTCTTCTTCTGCTCTTACGCTATAAGCCAGCACGATATGCTGATACTGCTGCCAGGGCTGGAAATCCTGCAACATGGACAAGAAGGGTGCTAAACCTGTACCGGTTGCCAGCAACCATAAATCCTGCGGCAACGGTTTTTGATAGCGTGCCAGGGTTAAAAAACCATAAGGGATTTTTTCCAGCAGCAACTGGTCACCAGCTTTTAAATGCTGTAATTGCGAGGTAAAAGCACCATCGGGCACTACAATGGAAAAAAATTCCAGATATTCAGCAAATGGTGAGGAAACAACAGAATAAGCGCGTACAATACGTTCGCCATTGGCTTCAATACCAATCCTGGCAAATTGTCCGGCTGTAAAGCGGAAATGTGCCGGGCGAGTCATGGTAAAACTGAATAGGTTTGCACTCCAGCGTCGCACCGTTAACACTGTTTCCAGACTAAATTTTTCATCTATCATAAAATTTGATATAGGTGTAAACGACCGGACAATGTTAGCATGTAACCAAGGCTTATTGGCACGTTGTAAACACATAACGTTGCCGCTGGCATGGCAGTAAATCTAATAAATAAAATTAGTTTCATACATATTATTGGGGTGAAGGTAGACTCATGAGAATGACGTTACGCCAGCTGGCTGTTTTTGTAGCCGTCGCGCAGGAAGGTACAGTCACACGTGCCAGTGATGCAGTGCGCCTGACTCAAAGTGCCGCCAGCATGGCACTGGCTGACCTGGAGGATGCTTTAGGTGCTCCCCTGTTTGACCGCCTAGGCAAGCGCCTGCAGTTAAATGACCTTGGCCGTTTTTTGCTACCACAGGCGCTGGAAATCCTGGGCCGCTGCGAAGCATTTGAGCATGCTGCGCAAGGTGAGAAACAGACCATTGATTTACGTCTTGGTGCTACCCTTACCATCAGTGACTATTTAATGCCCGATTTGATGGCAAACTTCCTGAAACAGCAACCGCAGGCGCAACTGCAATTACAGGTGGGTAACACCCGCCAGATTATTGAAGCCGTCAGCCAGTTCCAGCTGGATTTGGGCCTGATTGAAGGCTCCTGTCATTTACCCCAGTTACAGGCTTTCCCATGGCGCGATGACGAACTGGCGGTATGTTGTGCGCCTGAACACCCACTGGCAAAATTAAAAGATAATATTAGTCTGGATGACCTGCAGCAGGTGGACTGGATTCTGCGTGAAGAAGGCTCCGGCACGCGGGAAGTGTTTGATCAGGTGATGTTAAAAGACCTGCCGAATGCCAATTTGCGTTTAACGTTAGGCCATAACGAAGCGATTCTGAAAATTGTGGCTGGTGGACTGGGTTTAACCTGTGTATCACGCCTTGCCATTGAGCCGCTGGCGCACGATGGCCATCTGGTGATTTTGGAGACTCCATTCTGGATTCTTAAGCGTCCATTATTTATGCTGGTACACCGCCAAAAGTATAAAAGCCCCGGCTTAAGGGCTTTTATGCAGTTCTGTCAGGAAAATACCATCTAAAGTATTAAAATAACGCATGTTGTGCTTACCCTATGCTGTATGCCAGCGATTCTTTTGATTTCACCTAAGCCGTTAGCAGGTGCCAGTTGTTAGTGGCCCAATGCTTAATGCACTTAAATGCTGCTGCTGGAAATAGTAGCCATGGCCATCCTGCATGCCAATAAAGCTATTGTGCAGATTCAGGATGGGTTGCCCAACCTGGCGGTACTCCTGGATTAAATCAACTTTGCTGATGTCCAATAGGTCCTCGCTAAGCCCCAGGCTCCGGATGGTGTGCTGATTTAGGTCCACCCGTATAAAGCTGACCTGATCCTGCAAATCATAATCCAGTCGTAAACCCAGGTTGGGGAAATAGTCCTGTTCGGTCTGTCTTAGTGCATCGCTCAGGTGAACGTGTTGTCCCAACACCTGCTGGTCAAACAACTGCTTTAAGTGGGTATGCACCTGATGCACGGGTACATGGCTTAAGCGGGATAATTTGTCGAATAAACGATTAATTTGCTGCATGGTGGTTTCCTGTATGGTGCGGTATGTGTTGCCCTGTTGTGCATTGTTGTATGGCGACAAACAGGGCGACTAAACATTAAAAATGGCTAAACATTAAATCTGCGATTCATCTATTGCGGCTTTTGGCAACACAGGCTTAAAGCGATACCAGTCGATATGGCGGGTCAGGAACATCACCACGGTAATCAGTACAAACACAAACACCGAACCAAGCATCAGGGTATGCTGCTGTGAACTTAACAGGGTGTACATGGTGGCATACATGGCGCTTAAAACGACTGCGACACCCAGCGCGCGCTTAATACCATGCAGCACAAAACTGATGTACCAGGTGATCAGCACAATACAGGCGATGCTGGAGCCAATATAGGCAAACAGGAAGTTGAACTGCTCACTGAAGGACAGCAATAACAGATAAAACACTGCCTGTGCCAAACCAACCAGGCCATACTGGATGGGGTGTACCCGCAAGTCTTTTAGGGCTTCAAACAGGAAAAAGGTGCCAAAGGTGATTAATAGCAGCAGCAAGGCATATTTTAAGGTGCGGTCGGTCAGGCTATAAATATTAACCGGTTCTACAAACTGCACGCCCAGACTCATGGCATCTGCATGCTCGCTATTAGTCTCAAGCGCATAGGCTGATGACTGTTTGGTATTTTGCAGGTTACAGCTGCTTCCACCCAGATTAACGCACTCCTGAATTGTTTTAATGTTATTGATACCTAAATAGCTGGTCTGCCACATGCTTTTAAAACCGGTCGCTGTAATTTGTTTCTGGTACGGTAAGTTGTCGCCCACGAAACCCGGATGTGGCCAATTGGCCTGCATGTGCATACTGATTTGTTTGCCTAAAGGAACAATGCGCAAGGAGTCCATCCCTGCCAGGCTAAACTTAAGATCAAAATTAAAGGAGCTTTGTGCCACTTCACCAATAAACGCTTCGGAGACAGGGAAATTAACTGCAGTTAGGGTGCTAGGCTCCAGCGTATATTGCTTGCCAGCAATTTCCAGTGTGGGAAGCTC
>JASLIR010000464.1 GCA_030152125.1 Alkanindiges sp. | reverse complement strand
GGGATAATGCTGGCGGGCTGGTAGGGCTGCATTCTGCTTCAACGCAGGCATCTGGTGGAACTACAGCGCTTGCTGTGCTGGAAAATAGCTATGCCAATAACCGGGTTCAGGGCGCGTATTATCGCGGCTCGGTGGTGGGTTATATGGGCAGCGGAGCAGGTACACAGGTGAAGCAGGTATACTGGAATTCAGACCTTTCTGGAATTTATCGCTTTGGCAGTAATCCGTTTTATCCAGAGTCAGGCAGTGTGGGAGCAACCGTAGAAGATGTGCATGCTTTAAATAATACGACCATTAAACAGTTGAGCAGTTTTAGCAGTTGGGGGGCTGATATGAATGCTCAGGGCGGTACAGGCAGCATCTGGCGCATTTATGAAGGCAACACCGCGCCCCTGCTAAGAAGCTTTTTACAGCCAGTCCTGTTTAAGGTAAGTAATGACAGCAAAATATATGATGGTAAGGCTTATGCCGGGGTGAATATTGCCGGTTACGACTGGCTGGACTGGTTTCAGCGTGGCTTGCGCGGCACTGGCAGCGCGGCAGGCAATGCGCAGGGTGCGCGTAATGTGGGTAGCTATACTATTGGTTTTGCAGCCTATTCCGAGCAGGATGTATATGATTTTACCCTGTTGAACAGCCATGCCGGTTACGATGTGATTGTACAGGATGGCATACTCAGCATTGATAAAGCGCCTTTGTTGTTACAGGCAGCCCCCGATAGCAAGGCTTACGATGGCAAGGTGAATTCGCCGGTTAAACCGCTGGTAAGCGGCTTAATGCAGGGTGACCGCATTACCGGGTTATTGCAGCAGTATGCTGATCCTGCGATTGGGCTCAATAAATCCCTGCTGATTCGTACGGGCTATATCATTCACGATGGTAATAACGGCGCAAATTATACGGTGGTGGAACAGGCAAACCAGCAGGGTGAAATTTATTAAGGGCGATTGCCAGACAGGTTATTTACACACATTTCATGCATGTTTAGTTGAATCTTATAGAAATATGAAGCAGCCAATAATAATTGTGTAAACAGTGGTTTTTGTCATAAAACTGATGGTATAAAAGCAGCTTCTAAACACAGCAGTTGTTGCGGTCTGGTACGGCTAAATAGTGTATAATTCATTGTTGAAATTACATTTTTTAGAATACCACGAATCACAAATACAGGGAAAATACTTAATGGCCAAGTTTGCCTATAAAAAAATAGCTTTGGGGATTTTGTCTGCGGGGTTGGCTTTGCAGTCCGGTGCGGTGTATGCCGTTGATGCGCCGGTAATACCGAACCCTGCGGCAGTAGATGCTATTGATAATTTGCCTAAAAACCTGCCCAGCCAGAATGCGGGGAGCTTGCTGAGCCAGCAGGAACAGGAGTTGAAAAACAAACAGGACCAGTTTGGCACTCAGCAGGCACAGCCTGAGGTTCAACTGGATGCCAATGTTGAGCAGTCAGAGACTAAAGAAAACAGTATCAAGCTGAAAGCCATTGCGCTAATTGGCGATAAGGATGTGGTGACCCCACCCTATGAAAAAGCCCTAAGTGACGCTTTAACCCGTGTGCCGGTCACGCTGCAGGAAATTTATGCGGTACTGGGCGTGTTGTCCAACCAGATGTCGCAAAAAGGCATGCTGGTGCGTTTTGAGCTACCCGAGCAGGATGTAACCGAAGGAACCCTGCAAATTTACGTGGTGGTGGCCAAGGTATCCTTAAATGATAAGGGTGAGCCAGATATTCAGGCGGTACGTGCGGATAACTCCAAACAACGCACCTCACTGGCGTTTATCCAGAAGGTGGCACGTTCCAGCTTAAAACAGGCGATGATGAAAAGCCAGGGCCGCTTGTTGATTGGTGACCTGGAAAGTATGCGCAAGACGGTGGAAACAGTGACCAATACCTCGGCGCAGATTGCCCTGGCCCCCGGTGAGCAGGCTGGTTCCACCCGTGCCGTACTGGTAACCAGTGAAAATAGCCTGTTAAGTGGCCAGGCATGGACGGACTATAACGGCAATAAAAGTACTGGCCAGTTGCAGGGTGGGGTGCAGGTTTCCCTGCTGAATCCCTTTGGTTATGGTGACCAGATGATGCTGTCGGTAAGCGGGTCCAAGGGCTTAAAAATTGGACGTACATCTTTTGGCTTTCCGGTAGGTTATTCCGGCTTAAGGGCTAATTTGCAGTATACCTATCTGGACTACGAGCTGATTGACTCCTTAAGTAAGACACTGAACATAAATGGTATCTCAAAGCAGGCCAGTGCAACACTAAGCTACCCCTGGCTGGTGCGTAATGATAAAAACCTAAATGTTTCTACCACCTTTTCCAATAAACAGCTGGTAGATGCCTATGGGGATACTAAGGTTAAAAAACATGAACTAAATATTGGCAGCTTCTCTATAGATGGTTCATCCCTGGATAGCCTGGGTGGCGGTGGGCAAACCCGCTACCAGCTAGAACATACCATGGGTAACCTGCATATTGCAGAGGCTTTTGTATATACTCCCGAGTATGATGCGGAAACTTATAAAACAGCAGGATTTTTTCAAAAAACCACCCTGCAGCTAAACCGTTTGCAGCAGGTGAGTCCTGCCTTTCAGGCGGCGGTTAACTTTAATGGCCAACTGGCCTATCAGAACCTGAGTAGCTCTGAACAGTTCTTTTTAGGCGGTGTATCCGGGGTACGTGCTTATCCTTCCAGTGAGGGTGCGGGGGATACCGGGGCAACTTCTTCTGTAGAGCTGATGTACAACCTGGCAAAACCTTATGGACGGCTACAGTTAAAAGGTTTTATTGATTACGGCTTTATTTCCTTGCGTTATAATAATTACAACCTGGTTACCGGGACATACATGAGTATTGATACGGCAACTGAGCGCAGTCAGTATGGGCTGGCCGGTACTGGTTTAAGTTTAATGTTAACGGACCAAAAACGCTTTAGCATTAGCACTACCTGGGCACATACGATTGGTAGTAACCCTGGCCGTACTACTCAAGGTAAAAATGCCGATGGTGGCACGGATAAGCAACGTTTCTGGCTACAGGGCGTAGTGGCGTTTTAAGCGCTTACAGCAATATTAAAAAAGCAGTTTCATGCAGGTGAAGCTGCTTTTTATTGTTAGTCTTAAATTTTTCTTAAGGTAATATTAATTCTTACAAACTCATGCACGATTGAGCAGTTTTGCTTATGAAATAGCCGGTTTTTTTGCCAATATTTATTAAGAAATAAAACGCCAGAATGCGGTATTAAATGCTTACCGCCCTATGGTTAAAAAGAATTGGTAGTTACCAGATAATACGGCGAGGAATGCGGCCATGAATCAAGGTTATAAATTAGTATGGAATACAATACAACAGGTGTGGGTGGTAGCCAGTGAGCTGGCCAAAAGCCATAAAAAAAGTAAAGCCCGCTTGCTGTGCACCACGCTGTGTACAAGCCTGATTGCCTCCACGGTATGGGCAGCACCGGCGGCACACGATCTTCCGCAACTGGCTAATATCAGTAGCGGTGGAGCCACAGTAACAAATCCGGTATTGGGCCAACTGGTTATTAACCAGACGACCGATAAACTGATAGCCAACTGGAACAGTTTTGACGTGGGGCAGCAGGCCAGGGTGGATTTTATTCAGCCGGATAGCAAGAGTATTGCCTTAAACCGGATTAGCTCAGCGCTCCCCAGCCAGATTTTTGGCCAGGTCAATGCCAACGGGCAACTGATTCTGGTCAATCCGGCGGGGCTGGTATTTGGTGCACAAAGCCAGGTCAATGCGGCATCAATTGTTGCCAGTACCGCTAACATCAGCGATGGCAACTTTAACAGCAATAATTTGCTGTTTAACCGTACTGGTTCTGAAGCCGGTATTGACAACCAGGGGCATTTAACAGCAACCGCAGGCAACGTGGTGCTGTTAGCCAATAGCATTCATAATAGCGGAGATATTCACTCGCAACAGGGTAATATCAGCCTGGTTAATGCCAATCAGGCTAAATTGGATAGCAATGTCGTGAATGTGACACAGCCATCCGATATTGCAGGCTTGATTCGCAACACAGGAAGCTTGAGAGCGACGTTGATAGCCAGTTTTAAAGGAAAAATATACTTGCTGGGCAACCGTTCGCGGGCAGCCAGTAAAGTTGAACTGGGTGGCACGCTGGATGCGCGAAGCAGCCTAGTGCGTGGCCGTCAAATTGAAATTAATAATAACCTGACCTTAAAGGGTAACAGCCTGCTGGATGCAAGAAACAGCATTGCGATAAATGCCACCGTAGACGCGGTGAGTAACCGTCGCTTGCTGAGCTTGGCGCATGGCACAAAAGCAGGCGAGGGTGTGTTGCTTGGTAGCGCTGGCAAAATAAACCTGTCCGGCCTGAACATGAAATACCGCGAAAACGGCCAGTACTACCAGATTATTAAAACGCTGGCAGAG
Source organism: Alkanindiges sp. (assembly GCA_030152125.1). GTDB lineage: Bacteria > Pseudomonadota > Gammaproteobacteria > Pseudomonadales > Moraxellaceae > JASLIR01. The sequence goes on along the minus strand of JASLIR010000464.1, from coordinate 28 downwards.
TTACAGGCGATTGATTCCGGGGAGATAG
>JASLIR010000455.1 GCA_030152125.1 Alkanindiges sp. | reverse complement strand
GTGTGGCTGCTCAGGGTAACTTTGCGTGGCCTGCTCAATACAACGATCATGCATAGCATCCCAGCGCCCACCCCTATCAAGACAGGCATCCTGCTTAAAGAAGCTACGAACCTCCGTACAGCCACCTACAGCCGCGCCTATTGCCAGCGGGATTATCCATTTCAACCAGTGACGCATGCTTGCCTGCCCGTCTGCCTTAAGCCTGTTAACCATAAATATCCAGCAGGCGCTGCGCATTTTCCTCACAGCTTATATCCGCAGGCTTACCATCAATAGCCTGAATAATCTGCAGCAGGTTTTGCTTGCTTTCGGCCAGCTCGCGCTCCAGCTTTTCAATGTCCGCCACTTTCTGCTTCAGGTTGCCCAGCAGCTTTTCATGATCCCAGCCAGCCGCATTCACCGGCAGCATGGCACGTATTTCCGCCAGCGAAAAACCCACCTGCTGCGCCTTTTTAATCAGATACAGCAACTTTAAGTCGTTATCGCCATATTGCCGGTAACCCCCGGCACTACGCTTGGCCTTGGGCAGCAGCTTTTCCTGCTCGTAGTAACGGATGGTCGGCGTGGTTAAGCCACTTAAGCGCGAAAGTTCACTAATATTCATAACGCCCCCTATTGACATTAAAGTTCACTTTAATCTTATAGTCGCTAAAAATCAATCAGAGCTTGTGCCATGAACATGTTTAGCGCCTTAACCCTTGCCAACGGCAGTGTGATTAAAAACCGTATTGCCAAAGCCGCCATGGAAGAAAACATGGCCGATGCCAACCATGCCCCCAGTAAGGAAATTATCCGCCTGTATGAACAATGGGCAGCCGGGGGTGCGGGTTTAATTATTACCGGCAACGTGATGATAGACCGCCACGCCATGACCGGCCCGGCTGGTGTGGTGCTGGAAAACGATAACCATCTGGACAAATTTAAGGCATGGAGCAAGGTCGCACGACAGCATGGCGCGCACATATGGATGCAGATTAACCACCCCGGCCGCCAGATGCCCAAAAACCTTGGCCAGCAAACCCTTGCCCCTTCCGAGGTGGCGATGGACCTGGGCTCTTTTTCCAAGCAGTTTGCCACGCCAAAGCAAATGACCGAACAGGACATTCAGCAGGTGATTGCCCGCTTTATCCATACGGCTGTACTGGCGGAACAGGCTGGCTTTCATGGCGTACAGATTCACGCAGCGCATGGTTACCTGATCAGCCAGTTTTTATCGCCCATTAGCAACCAGCGCAATGACCAGTGGGGCGGCAGCATTGAAAACCGCGCCAGAATTTTAACTGAAGTAGTTAAGGGCGTACGCCAGCAGGTATCAGGCAAGTTTGCCGTGTCGGTTAAGCTGAACTCTGCCGACTTCCAGCGCGGTGGCTTTAGCCCGGAAGACGCCCAAAGTGTGGTACAGATACTGAATAGCCTGCAGGTGGACCTGGTAGAACTGTCCGGTGGCAGCTACGAAGCCCCGGCCATGCATGGCCGCGCCCGTGATGGCCGTACCCTGGCACGCGAAGCCTACTTTTTAGAGTTTGCCAAGGAAATTGCCAATGTTGCCGGCATGCCGTTAATGGTAACAGGCGGCATCCGCCGTATAACAGTTGCGCAACAGGTGCTGGACAGCAATATCAGTATGATAGGCATAGCCACCGCGCTGGCAGTTAACCCCAGCCTGCCCAATGAATGGCAGGCACAGGTGGAAAACAACAACCAGATTAAGCCAATCACATGGAACAACAAGGTACTGGCCTCGGTTGCCTATATGGCGGTGGTGCGTTACCAGTTACAGCGCCTCAGCCGTGGCCAAACCACTAAGCCCAACGCAGCGGCATGGCAGGTATTGCTGTGCAACCAGCTGGAAATGAGTGGCAAAACCCGCCAGTACAAACGCTGGATGAAACAGGCGCAGCAGGCAGCTTAGGCTGCCGCTATAACAATGACATTTGATGTTGCCTAACACGAGGCTATTGCTCATAAAAGGACAGCCATAATCTTCTGCTGACTTTCGGAGCGATACTGCCTTCGGGCAAGTCAAAGGGTGCAGAACGCTGAATGGCCTGTTGAATACTTTTATTAAATGCCTTACGGCCAGTCCCCTGATTAAAATCAATTGCCTGTACCTTACCATCAGATGCCAGCACCACAGTGACATAGGCATACATACCCCGGCTATTCGCCGGTACCTGCCAGTTCTGGTATATCCGGCTTTTAAAGGTTTTTTCGGCAGCGTACCACGCACTGTATTGTTCCGTAGTTTGTGGTGTGACCAGCCCTTCGGTTTCCGGCATTTCGCTCAATTCAAATGTAAAGTCCTGAATAGTGTACACCGGAATAGCAATTCCATTTTCCAGATAAGGATAGAAGCGGATACGTTGAAGTTGACGGACTATCAATCCATCCATTGTATGCAAGCCGGTAGACTCTATGATTTGCCCTGACTCAACCCGGCCCTCGGCACTCACCAGAAACTTTACTTTTATCTGACGCGCCTGACCACCCAGCATTTCGTTATCATAATCAATCAAGGGCATGGTTTTATAAACCAGCCCCTGCTTTACAGGTACGCTGGATGCAGTATCAGTCACTTTTTCTACATCCACCCGCGAAGCAGGGAGCTCTATTATCACTGGCCGGGAATCATCTACCTTTTTATCAATAGCCATTGCCCCACCACTGAGTATCAGCCCACACAACACCGCTATACCTAATTGTTTAATCATCTTATCTTTACCGTCTTTCTGATTGGCCTGAGCACAGGCCATTTAAGCAAATTACTTTGATTTAAAACTGATTGTCAAATACCTGGCTCCTTTCCTTAATGCTTCATCCTCAGGAAGCT
>JASLIR010000367.1 GCA_030152125.1 Alkanindiges sp. | reverse complement strand
GGACTATGCAATGAGCGTGATTGTGTCACGCGCTTTGCCGGATGTGCGTGATGGCTTGAAACCTGTGCACCGTCGTGTTTTGTTCGCGATGCATGAATTAGGGAATGATTACAACAAAGCTTATAAAAAGTCGGCGCGTATTGTCGGCGACGTAATCGGTAAATATCACCCGCATGGTGATTCTGCCGTTTATGAAACCATCGTCCGTATGGCGCAGGATTTCAGCTTGCGCTACCTGCTGGTAGATGGTCAGGGTAACTTCGGTTCGGTAGATGGCGACAGTGCAGCAGCCATGCGTTATACCGAAATCCGTATGACCCGTCTGGCACATGACTTACTGATTGACCTGGAAAAAGACACAGTTGACTGGGAAGATAACTACGACGGTTCCGAGCGTATTCCGCAGGTATTGCCAACCCGTATTCCTAACCTGTTAATCAACGGTGCAGCCGGTATTGCGGTAGGTATGGCCACCAACATGGCTCCGCACAACCTGACCGAAGTGATTAATGCCTGCCTGGCCTATGTGGACGATAGCCACATTAGTATAGAAGGCCTGATGCAATACATCAGCGGCCCGGATTTCCCAACAGGTGGTATCATTTATGGCAAGTCCGGTATTGTAGATGCCTACCGCACCGGTAAAGGCCGTTTGCATATCCGTGGTAAATATCACTTTGAAGAAGATGAAAAATCTGGCCGTACCAGTATTATCTTTACCGAAATTCCGTATCAGGCCAATAAAGCCCGGGTGATCGAGCGTATTGCCGAGCTGGTAAAAGAGAAAAAGCTGGAGGGTATTAGCGAATTGCGCGATGAGTCTGATAAAGACGGGATGCGTATCGCCATTGACCTCAAGCGCGGTGAAAATGCAGAGATTATTGTTAATAACCTGTTCCTGAATACCCCGCTGGAAACCTCTTATAGCATCAACATGGTGGCACTGGATAACGGTCAGCCCAAGTTGATGAACTTAAAAGATCTGATTGCGGCATTTATCCGCCACCGTCAGGAAGTGGTTACCCGTCGTACCATGTACGAGTTACGCAAGGCGCGTGAGCGTGGGCACTTACTGGAAGGTCTGGCGGTTGCACTGGCCAATATCGATGAAATTATTGAAACCATCAAGACCTCGGCTAACCCGGCGGAAGCGCGTGAGCGTTTACTGGCTGGGCAATGGCAGGCCGGTGGTGTACTGGCCTTGCTGGAAAAATCTGGCCATAAGTCTGTACGTCCGGATGAAATTGAGGGTGAGGATTTATCCAAACCTTATGGTTTGAGCGATGACCAGTATCGTTTGTCCCCAGCTCAGGTTGCGGCAATCCTTGAATTGCGCCTGCACCGTTTGACTGGCCTGGAACATGACAAGCTGCTGGCTGAATATACCGAAATTCTGGGTCAGATTGCTGAATTACAAGCCATTCTGGATAGCTTTGAGCTGCTGATGGATGTGATCCGTGGTGAGTTGAAGCAGGTGCTGGATCAGTATGGTGATGAGCGCCGTACCCAGATTGTTGAATCGCGTGTGGATTTCTGCCGTGAAGACCTGATTCCTGAAGAACAGGTAGTACTCACAGTATCGCAAACCGGCTATGCCAAAACCCAGCCGCTGTCTGATTATGCAGCACAGCGCCGTGGTGGCCGTGGCAAGTCTGCCACCAGTATGAAGCAGGATGACTATATTGCGCATCTGGTAGTCGCATCCAACCATGCCACCGTGATGTGCTTCACTTCACGCGGTAAGGTGTACTGGCTAAAAGTATATGATGTACCACAAGCTAGCCGTGGTTCCAAAGGCAGGCCAATTGTTAACTTGCTGCCGCTGGAAGAAAATGAGTCCGTTACCGCTATTCTGCCGTTAAAGCAGTATCCGGATGACCATTATGTATTTATGGCAACCCAAGCCGGTATTGTGAAGCGGGTAGACCTGGAAAACTTTAGTCGTCCCCGCAGTTCCGGTTTGATTGCGATTGACCTGAGTGATGAAGACACCCTGATTGGTGTAGCGATTACTGATGGTTCGCAACAAATTATGCTGTTTAGTAATGAAGGCAAGGCCATCCGTTTTGCTGAAACTGATGTGCGCAGTATGGGCCGTACTGCCAAGGGCGTACGCGGTATGCGGGTAAGCATTGGTGCGGCGGCAGATACTGAAACCGAAGAGCTGGATGTAGCAGATGACGATGGTGATGATGCCGACACTGGCAGCATCAGCCGTATTGTTTCGCTGGTGGTGGTGCCGGAAACTGGTGAAGTATTGACTGCCTGCGCCAATGGTTATGGCAAGCGTACGCCAGTAGGCGATTATCCAACCAAGAAGCGTGGTGGTAAAGGCGTGATTGCCATTAAAACCAGCGACCGTAATGGCGAGTTAATCGGCGCGACTGCCGTGAGTGACCACCATGAGCTATTGCTGATTTCTGATGGTGGTACCTTGGTACGCACCCGTGTGGCAGAAGTTGCCTCTACAGGCCGTAATGCACAGGGTGTTCGCCTGATTCGCCTGGGTGAAGAAGAAGTGCTGGTTGGTGTGGTGTGTCTGGATGTGCTGGAGGATGATGAGCTTGATATCATCGAAGGTGAGGCCATTGATGCTGAAGCGCTAGAAGCTGACGTGGTTGAGGGTGATGCGCCACAAGCTGAATCAGCTGAACTTGGCAGTAACGCTGACAATACCGACACTGATGTAACGCCAACTGAAGGTGGAGAAGCCAAGGAAGACTAATTCCTCGTGTTTCTAAAAAAAGCAGCGGCTAAGCATAAAAGCACCGCTGCTTTTTTATTGCTTTATTACAGCCTTCCTTTTCAAAATTATTAAAATATATGTTTAAATAGCAACCTTATTTTTTGCTTGTTAGACTTAAGGAAAAATCATGCGCGCTTACAACTTTTGCGCTGGCCCAGCTGCTTTACCAACCGCTGTTTTAGAACGTGCCCAGCAGGAATTACTGGACTGGCATGGTAAAGGCCTGTCCATTATGGAAATGAGCCATCGCGGTAGCGAATTTGTCAGTGTGGCAGCCAAAGCGGAAAGTGACCTGCGTAGCCTGTTAAATATTCCTGAAAACTATAAAGTGCTGTTTTTACAGGGCGGTGCTTCTTTGCAGTTTTCCGCCATTCCGCTTAATTTGCTGGGTAAAAATAGCAAGGCGGACTATATCCATACCGGCATCTGGTCAGAAAAAGCCTATAAAGAAGCCAAGCGTTATGGCGATATCAATGTGATTGATGCTGCACGCAAGGAGGATGGCCTGTTGGCAATTGCCCCGCAAAGCGAATGGCAACTGAGCGATGATGCAGCCTATGTGCATTACGCCGAAAATGAAACCATTGGTGGTATACAGTTTGATTTTATTCCGGATGTAAAAGCACCTTTGGTGGGTGATTTATCTTCCAGTATTCTGTCTGCACCGATTGATGTGAGCAAGTTTGGCCTGATTTATGCCGGTGCACAAAAGAATATTGGCCCTGCTGGCTTAACACTGGTGATTGTGCGTGAAGATTTGCTGGATCAGTCACAGGCGATTATTCCGAGTATTTTGAAATATAGCGACCAGTCCAAGAATGATTCCATGGTGAATACACCAGCTACGTATTCCTGGTATTTGTCTGGCCTGGTATTTGAATGGTTGCTGGCACAGGGTGGGGTGGATGCCATTCACCAGATTAACCTGCAAAAAGCCCAAACCTTATATGGCTATATTGATGCCAGCGAGTTTTATGCCAATCCGATTGCCAAGGCAAACCGCTCCATCATGAACGTACCATTTACGCTGGCAGATGAGCGTCTGGAAAAAGAGTTCCTGAAGCAGGCTGAAGCGCAGCATTTGCTGAATCTGGCGGGCCATCGTTCTGTCGGTGGTATGCGTGCCAGTATTTATAATGCTGTACCGTTGGAAGGCGTGCAGGCACTGGTGAAGTTTATGGACGAATTTGCCAAGGTAAACGGCTAAGTTTTAGCAGTCTTGCATAAAAAAACCGGCTTCATGATGAAGCCGGTTTTTTTATGCATGCATCTGCATCACATTAGATGGTCGCCAGCGACTCATCCTGTTTGATGCCTTCCAGATAA
>JASLIR010000366.1 GCA_030152125.1 Alkanindiges sp. | reverse complement strand
GCTGGATTATGCCGAAGCCTTCCTGAACTATGTGGACACCCTGCCGGGCAGCACAGGCAGCAAGCCACTGGCGCTATTACCGCTCACTGACTACAGCACACAGAAGTTTACTGATACCCCATAAAAGGGCGTATCCTGGCCAACCCTCCCTAACTGGGGAGGGAAGCTCCAAAAAACTTGGCTTTTGATTTTAAAAAAAATTAAATTTTTGTTATTAAAAATAAAATTAAAAGCTCAAAAATAGCCTTCACAAGCGAAGGCTATTTTTGCAGTGGTCTGGAGGGCTTTGCCCTCCAGCCTCCCCTAATTCTTTGTATTTTGGGACGAAATTAAATTAACTTTAAGGTCTGTTATTAAAACCAACCCTGAATAAAAAACAGTCTTTTATCCAATATTTCACCACATTGTCATTGTTTTCTGAATAAATACTGCATTCGCCAAAAAACATGTAATTTTCAATAACATACATGCGAAACACTTGGCATTCGACAGCAAAAAACCGGACTTCTGCAACACTTGCCAGCAGTAAGGTGTTTTTTTGCCTAAAGCAAATAGTGTTGTGCGCCTGGCTGTGGTGTAGGCAGCACAACAGATTGGGGAAACATGCAATGAATTATTTTTCCGGCAGTAAATCTATTGTTACTGTCTTAATTGGCCTTGGCCTAAGCAGCCTGACACAGGCCGCACCGACACTAACCGTACCGCCCTTTCTGCAAAACCCGGCAGACACCGCCATCACGGTGAGTGTGGAAGTCCCTTCTGGTAGCGCACAACCCAGCGTGGAATACCGCAATTACGGTTCAAGTGCGGCCTTTCAGAGCCAGAACATGCAACTGGCACCAAACTCTAGCACTGTGTACGAAAGCCGTATTAGCAGCCTGCAGGCAAACACCAACTACGAATACCGTATTCGCGTAGCGGGTGAAGCCACTGCAAACAGCCGCTTTAAAACCTGGCCCAGCAAAGGCAGCCAGACCGCAGGCAAATTTATTGTCATTAGCGACCCGCAAGCCAGTTTTTCCAACTCGGTAACCGTGTTTAACCGTATTGTCAGCCAGCTAATCAGCCAGCAGTGTGGTGGCGTGGCAACTAACTGTACCGACAGCTTTAACGGCATTTTAATTGCTGGTGATTTAACAGAAAACGGTGGCAACCGCAGTCACTGGCGTACACAGTTTTTTGGCCCCTTAAGCCCGTTAATGGCCAATGTGCCATTAATTGCTGTACCGGGTAACCATGATGTCATTGCTGATGCCGAGCTGAAAAATTATCTGGAGTATTTTTCCAACCCGTCCAATGGTTCTGCCACCTACCCGGAACAATGGTTTTCCCTGCAATATGGCAACACACGTTTTCTGGGCTTAAACACCAATCCTTCCGACCAGCGTCAGGGCCTGTTTAACCGTCAGGCACTGGATGCGCAGTTAAGCTGGCTGGATACCCAGTTAAACAGCGCCAAAACCGATGCACAAACCCAGTCCGTGTTTTCCATCTTCCATCACCCCTGCCTGTCTGAATTATGGCGTCAGGGCGAAACCATTGGTGCCTGTGAAATTGTAGGCCGGGTGGAAAACTTCAGTGCGGCCAGCAACAAACTGTCCGGGCATATCTTTGGCCATACCCATGCATATTCGCGTGGCCACTCCATGAACTATGCGCACCTGTGGTTAAACTCTGCCACTGTGGGCGGTAATACCGAGGACATGGCGGTTGCCAGTGACCTGAAGGATTATCATAACTTTGCAGTCAGCCGTAATGAGTTTGGCGTGGTACTGATGGACATTGCCGCCAACCCGGCACAGGGCATCAGCCTTAACCGTTACAGCCTGCAAGGCATCCCGCGCAATGCCAGTGTGAGCGTGATTAACAGCAGCGTATTGTCACTGGCCGACAGCCAGAATATTGCCGTAGGCAGCAATGCCGCAGCGGTAGGTGTAGCGCCACTGACCGCCAGCATGCCGGCAGCCAATGCCGAATTTATTGCCGTCGCCAATGGCGTGACCCCGCAGGAAATGCACTGGCAGTTTTCCAGGCAGTCTGACTTTAGTGGCACCGTATTTGATGTATGGGGTAATGATACCCGTAGCTCCAACATCTTTATCGATGCACAAAAAGCCATGCTGGACACCCAGACAGGCAAGGACATTTTACGCCTGAAACTGAGCCAGATTCTGGCTAAATACCCGGTGTATGTGGGTGTGGATGATTACTTCCGCGCACAAAAGCCCAACAGCTACCAGATGTCCGGCTTCCCTACCCCTGCGGTTCCGGCACAACTCACCCTTAACAATGGGGAACTGTGGTATTTCCGTGCCCGTGCGCGGGATAACGCCTTGCGCTGGAGCAGCTGGAGCTTGCCCAACAGCTTTACCGTGGCAGCAAGCGGCAGCGGCACCTGGAGCAATAACCTGCTGGCTAATGGCGGCGCGGAAAGCACCATGACCAACTGGACACGCCTGAGCGGTTATATGCAGGCCATCACCGCTGCCCAGAACGGTGGCACAGCAGCCTACACCGGCAGCTACTATTTTTCCGGTGGTGGCTTTGGTGGTACAGCCAGTTCGGGTACGGATGCCATGTATCAGAACGTCAACCTGTCCCCTTTTGCCACAGTAATTGATCAAGGACAGGCGGTGGTACGCTATTCGGCAGCCATGCGCGGCTGGGCCGGGCAAACCGATGCACCGTTTTTATATATTGAGTGCTATGACGCCAATGGCAACAAGCTGGCCACCAGCGCCAGCCTGAGCAGCGCTACCACCAGCTGGGTAGTAAAAAGTGCCACCATGAGCGTGCCTGCAGCTACCCGCAGCATTCGGGTACATGCCAAGGCGGTACGTGCTGGCGGTAATGACAACGATGGCTATCTGGATAACATCGGGCTGGAAATCCAGCAATAAGCCCGGGGGTAATTCTCCATCAAGGTCTATTGCTATCCCTATCTGGAAGCAACCTGAATCTCAAAGACAGCTGGCACCTGCCGGCTGTTTTTATGCAGCACATCAACACAACTAATTACAAATCACACTTAACTCAATCCCTTAATGCTTGGTTTAAACTAAAAAACCCGCTCAAATAACAGGCAGGAATAACAAAAACCCCAGGCCTTTCATCATGCGTTACTGTCACGCTGCACAAGCATTACGCCCTGCCCTGCTCACCACCTGCATTGCACTGGCCTGTATGGGAATAACACAGGGCATCCTGGCAGCGCCTGCGATAAATACCCTGCCTTCACTCAACAATATTGCCTCCGGCGCTGCCACACTCAGCACCACTGGCAATCAGTTAACAGTAAGCCAGACCAGCGACAAGCTGATTGCCAACTGGAACAGTTTTAATATCGGTTCAGCCGCAAAAGTCCAGTTTAACCAGCCCGCCATTAACAGCATTGCCCTTAACCGCATTAGTGGCAGTGCCAGCGAAATTTTTGGCCGGGTGAATGCCAACGGGCAACTGATTTTAATTAATCCGCTGGGTATCGTGTTTGGTAGCACAGCACAGGTGAATGCAGCATCAGTGATTGCCTCTACCCTGAACCTGAGTGACAGCAGTTTTTTAGGCGATAACTTCCTGTTTGAACGGGTTAGCTCCGGCGGGGAAATTAACAATCAGGGCAGTATCCTGGCTAATGAAGGCAATACGGTGGTGCTGGCCTCCAGCATTAAAAACAGCGGCACGCTACGCGCCCGTGGCGGCAACCTGAGTCTGGCTAACGGCAATAAAGTTCAGGTGAATAACGCTACTGGTCAGGTCAGCATTAACCAGATTTCCAGCGTGGCGAGCCTTATCCAGAGCACGGGTACTTTAAGGGCGGACCGTCTGCTGACCAGTGCGGATCAGGGTAAAATATTTATCGTCGGTGACCGTGCCCGTACTGGCAGTGTGGTGGAGTTGGCCGGGCAACTGAGCTCGCTGAATAACGATATTCAGGGCAAAACTATTAATATCACAGGTGACCTGACGGCCAATGCAGCAACTGCGCTTAATGCAGTAAATGCCATCAACATCAACGCCAATTTCACCCAGAATAAGAACAATAGCGAACTGAACCTGACTTATAACCCGGCCGATGGCCTGAATCTTGGCCCAACGTCTGGAAATGCGGGCAAAATCACCCTGTCCGGCACAGGCATGCAGTACAAGGCCAACAATGTAAGCTACCAGATTATCCAGACCTTGGCCCAGCTACAGGCACTAAACAGCAATGCCATGACACGGGCCGGGCACTATGTACTGGGGCTGGATATTGATGCCAGCAGCACAGCCACTAGCAGCTTTAACCCAATCGGCAGTGACCTGAGCACACCTTTTACAGGCTTTCTCGATGGCTTAGGCCACCAGATTGACCAGCTCACCATTAATAAACCAGCCAAGGATGGCGTGGGCCTGATTGGCTATGCCCTGTACGCAACCATTAAAAACCTGCACCTGAACAATGCCACTGTGATTGGCAAAGACAATGTGGGCGGCCTGATCGGTTATAACGGTAATGATAACGGCACAACTGGCCAGTCCTGGATTATTAACAGCAGTGTCAGTGGTAGCCTGACCGGTTATAACCAGCTGGGTGGCCTGATCGGCAGTGACAATGTATACAACCTGGGCAGCTCCAACATGGTTGGCAGTAGCAGCAACAGCACTATCACTGGGCGCTATACCCGCATTGGCGGCCTGACTGGTTATGCCAACATCAGCAATGGCAGCCTGAACCTGTCCGGCAACAGCACCGATAACATCATTCAGGCTTCTACTATTGTAGGCAACAAATACGATATTGGTGGCATCATCGGACGTTTGGACCTGAGTAACCACAGTCAGGCACTCATTCAGGCCAATCAAACTGGTGGAAGTGTTATCAGCTTAAGCCGGCCAGCCGTCAATGTGAGTGGTGGAATAGGTATCGTCAATAATAGTCACTCTACGTTTAGCCTGCTCGACAACTATAATCATGCCAACGTCTCTGCCATTCATTTTGACTATAGCCACGACCAAACTGTGGAATCCACGCATATTGGTGGGCTGATTGGCCAGTTGAATCAGTTGGATGATCAGGCCTATAACCTGGTTAGCGGGAATGGAAATGATGGTGAAATTCGCGGCGTACAATACATTGGCGGGTTAATGGGCTACAGCAATGGAGCTACTGTCAGCAATAACCATAATGCCGGGCTAACCGAGGGTTCAAGATATACTGGCGGACTGATTGGCTATAGTATGCACAATACTATTAACCAGAATAGCAATACAGGTAATACGAATATTCGTATCATTCCCAGTTCGTTTTATCCCTACATTGGAGGACTCATTGGTTATGCAGAGGACAGCCAGATTAGCGAAAATACTTCCAGTGGGTTGACAGGCTATGGCAATTATATATCTTCTGCCAATTATGTGGGTGGACTGGTTGGATATCTCAAATCAGGCAGTATCCAGAACAGTCATGCCACGGGTAATACAGCAGGAACCCGGCATGTAGGAGGGCTGGTAGGCTACAACATGGGCGATATCAGTTACAGTGATGCCAGCGGGGATGTCACCAGTCTCGATATATATAGCTCCACCTCTGTTCTTGGTGGCCTGATTGGCACCAATGAAGCAGGGAGCATTAGCTTTAGTCACGCTGCTGGTAATGTAACTAAAGGCACCAACTTTACCGGGGGGCTAATAGGATTAAACCATAATGGCAGTGTACGTAACAGTTATGCTAGTGGCAATGTGGAGTACGGTATTGATCTGGTAGGAGGCCTGTTTGGTCAATTGCTGGTAGATAGCAATGCTACCTCCCCTGTCGAAATCATCAATAATTATGCGACGGGTTATGTAAGGGGCTTTGATTCTGTAGGTGGACTAATTGGTGGCGTGAATAACAGTAATAGCACCACCATCATTGCCAACAACTATGCAACTGGCAATGTCAGCGAAATTCCTCATAATGCTTTCGATAATATTCAGTATATAGGCGGTTTATTTGGTCATGTGATTGCCAACAGTGGTGTGCTAAATATCAGCAATAACTATTCAGCGGGTCAGGTCACTGGCATCAACAACACCCCCAGCATTGGCGGGTTCATGGGCTATCTCTCTATTACTGGTAGCGCTGTAAACACTATCAATAATAACTACTGGAACATCAGTACTGCGGGGCAACCCGTGGCGATTGGTGTGATTAACCAGATTAACCAGCCAATTGTTAACCTGACCGGCCTGACTGGTGCCCAGATGACCCAGCAAAGCAGCTTTGCCGGATGGGATATCAGCAACCAGCTAAACGGCAGCAATAGCATCTGGTATATCAATCAGGGTGTTTCTGCCCCGGTGTTGCGCAGCTTTTTGACTCCATGATTTAAATATCAATAGCTTTCAGTCTTCACTTTACAGCACATGCCAGACGTGTGCTTTTTTATGCCAACGTATGTACTGGAAGGTCTGGAGGGTGGCACCCTCCAGACCTCCGCAAAAATCGCCTTCGCTTGCGAAGGCGATTTTTGCGCCTTTGACTTTATAAGCAACAACGACATATTTTTATAAAAATCAAAGGCCAAATTTTCGGCTGCCTACGGCAGCCGAAAATTTGATGGGCTTTGGTGGCTTCGCCCTGAGCTGCGACTAAAGCAGCGCAAGACCGTAAACAGCCTGATTCCTGTATGAGTAATAAGATAGTTTGGCTATAACATTGCCTACAGCACCTCATCCCCAGCTACTTCAATCTTGCCACGCTGAATAGCCTGTATAAATTCGGCATAATCCTCCGCGTTGCGGTTGGCATAAGCTATGGCATAGTCCTGTAATACATCAACCATCAGCTCACCCTCACCCAGGTAGCCCATCAGTACATCGGCATTACCAGCCTTGCCATGTGCATGCGCCAGCGCCATGCCACAGCTCTCGGCATATTCATGGAAATACAGCTCATCCATATCTTCCAGGTCTACCGAAATTTTCATGTCGCGCAACTGGCGCACATAAAACTGGTACTGCTGCTGCCCGTAAGAGGCAAAACCAAGGAAGATATCACTGGCCGCCTGCATTAGTTGCTGGCCATGTATCACCCGCTCGCCTTCATGTCCCGCTTTTTCCGGGAACAAAGGGCTTAAAATCGAAGCATTGGTTTCTTTCATTTGCAGGATCAGCGGCTCACGGTCGCCATCCTCAAATAGGGCAATGGCAGCACGGGTGCCCACACTGCCTACACCCACCACTTTCAGTGCAGCATCGGTTAACTCATAGCGGTCAAACAACACCTGACGGTCATGCTTCAGGCTATTACGGTAACGCTTGAAAAAGTCCAGCGTATTTTTGGCAAATGGTTCACCTTCTTCCGGGTGACGCAGTAAGGGCGGCTCATCGATAAAACGGCGGCGGCCAGTTTCAGTATCCTTATCAGTTAATTTGGGCAGCACGGAATAGGCGGTTCTTTGCTGTGCACTTTGCATATGTTTTTTGCGCTTTTTACGCAACTTCTCATTTTCAGTGCTTTGCAGCAAATCCTGCGCATCTACTTTTTCATACCAGATTTGCAACGGTGACATCTCTGTCATTTCCAGCAAATGTCTGCGATAAGCATCCAGCATTTCTTCAATGGCCTGTAGCGCATCTTTATCAGTCAGGCCAACCTCCCGGGCTGCAATCACAAAACTGGTGGACAGGCGCTTTAAATCCCATTCAAACGGGGCTACCAGGGTTTCATCAAAATCATTAATGCCAAACAGTAAATTGCGCTCCGGGCTGGCAAAGCCACCAAAGTTCAGCAAATGACAATCACCACAAATCTGTTGCAACAAGCCGGAATGCCGTGGCTCCCAGGCCAGATCGTACAGCATCAATGAAGGCATACCACGATAGTAAGCAAAGGGAGAAACACTCATTCGCTTGGCACGCACGGGTTTGAGGATATCCATGCGGCCCTGATTGCTCCATTCATACACCGACAGCGCGTTTACACCTTGCGGGCGCTGTGACAGGTTCACCAGATCGCTACGCGGCACCTGCTTGCGCTGTACCCGGCCCAGTTCAAAACCCTGCTGCTTACCCATCAGCCTGCCTTTTAACTGGTGGCGGGTAATATCTATGGAATAATCTGTCCACAACTGTGCCGGCAATGGTAGTTTTTTAAGGGTAGACATGACATGGCTCCTGCGTGCATTGTTATCAGCTTACTATTTTGTACCTATTGTACGGGCAAATAAGCCCTTAAAACATAGGCAGAAATGTAGTGCTTTTGCAGCATGCAGCCTATTTTTAACAGGCATAAAAAAGCCCCGAAGCGATTCGGGGCTTTTAGTTCAGTGCTTTTTGTTAGCACAGCGTTTAGCGATTAAAAAATAACGCCTTGCTGGTTGCTTTGCTCGTCAACAGTATAATTATTGCCGCCATTAGCATCATCCACCACATAGCCGCCTTTAACCACCAGGGTTTTGTTGGTGCCAATTTGCTTGTCGGTATATTGCTGGAACAGCCCGGTTACACGGTCACCCTGCAGCAAGCCGATTACCGTTGGCTTGTTGGCCGAGGTAATACCGCCATCATAGGCCTTGCTGTTAGCAACAGCCTTCAGGATCAGCTGTTTAGGCGTAATCACACCAGCATGGTTAGATACCACATTAACCGTATAGTTATTACCGCCATTACCATCATTAATCACAAAACCGGAAACCACATTAATGGTTTTGCCGGTACCGGCATTCTTGTCGCTAAACTCCTGCCTTAAACCGCTAATGTTGTCACCACGCACCCGGCCAATGGCAACTGGTTTGAGGCTTGATGTGGTTTTGCCATCATACACCTTGGTATCCGCCACCGCCTGAATTGTCATCACTGCCTTATCTATCGTGCTGGATGCATTATCCTGGTAAATCACATTATAGTTATTACCA
The DNA here is from genome assembly GCA_030152125.1 of Alkanindiges sp. Classification (GTDB taxonomy): domain Bacteria; phylum Pseudomonadota; class Gammaproteobacteria; order Pseudomonadales; family Moraxellaceae; genus JASLIR01. Next base: position 1,831 of record JASLIR010000366.1, on the reverse strand, counting down.
CTGTTACCGTCGCTCACAGTGACACCAGACACGCTAACTGACTTGCCGGTACCTGCATTCCGGTTATCAAAGGTGAAGGTACCACCACTGATGCTATCGCTGACAAATAGTTCCGTACCGCTGGTCACTACTGCGCTGGCGGAGGCAGCTGTAGTACCGTTATACACTTTGTGGGCATTGGTGGAGGTGATCACCAGATTCGCCTTGGCAATACTGCTCGTACTATTGTCAGCATAACTCACGTTGTAGTTATTACCACTGTTACCATCATCCACCGTAACGCCGGATACGCTCACTGTTTTGCCTGTACCGGCATGTTTGGTGTCATAGCTGAAGGTGCCGCCAGTCAGGCTATCGCCAGCAAATACCTTCGTACCCGCTGCAGCAACAGCAGTACCATTGGCTAAGGTTGTGCCATCGTAGGTTTTGCTCACATCACTTGTACTAATCACCAAGCTGGCTTTATCAATGCTGCTATTGCTATTGTCAACATAGCTCACATTGTAGTTATTGCCACTGTTGCCATCATTCACCGTCACAGCGGATACACTTACAGTTTTACCCGTACCGGCATGCCTGGTGTCATAAATGAAGGTACCACCTGTCAGGCTGTCACCGGCAAATACTTCGGTACCGTTAATAGCTACAGCAGTACCTGAAGCATCGGTCGTACCATCATAGGTTTTATTTACATCAGTGGTGGTCAGTACCAGATTCGCCTGGTTAATGGTGCTGGATGTGTTATCGGCATAGCTCACATTGTAGTTATTACCACTGTTGCCATCATCCACTGTCACGCCGGACACAATCACCTGTTTGCCTGTGCCTGCTTGTTTGGTGTCAAAGGCAAATGTGCCGCCACTAATGCTATCGCCAGCAAATACCTGCGTCCCCCCCGTTGCAACAGCAGCACCAACTGCACTGGTAGTGCCATCATAGGTTTTGGTCACGTCACTGCTGCTTAAGGTTAAACTGGCCTTGTTGATCGTGCTATTGGTGTTATTGGTATAGCTGATATTGTAATTATTACCGCCATTTCCATCATTCACGCCAACACCGGCTACGGTCACAGTTTTACCGGTACCGGCATTTTTATCAGTAAAACCAAAGGTGCCACCACCAAACGTATCCGTACCAAATAGCTGGGTTCCAGCAGTGGCAACTGCACTGCCCAATGCGGCAGTTGTGCCATCATAGGTTTTAGTGACATTCCCGCTACTAATCACCAGATTTGCCTTATCAATGGTCAGGCTGCCGGTCTGATAGGAAATATCGTAACCGAACTGGTTGGAATATAAACCGGACACATTAATTGTATAACTACCGGCATTTCTGGCGCCTACTGCCGTGCCAGAGTACTGTGCTGTCCCCAGTAAGCTTGCAGTCGGGTCAGTGCTGTACTGGTTCGGCGTATAGGTAGCGCCATTATAGGTTTTAGTCGCACTGGCGCTAACAATGGTTGGGGTTAAAATAGAGCGCAATAAAGGTGCACTGTTACCCTCATAAATACGCCAGATACTGCTGGTACCACCAGTCGCATCAATACTGCTGCTGTTGTTAAAGTTGCTAAAACTGGCCAGGCTGGTCATGTCCGCATTAAATAGCCCGACATTATTGGCCAAGGTAACTGAACCGGAAGTTGCGCCAATGGCAGTAGTACGGCCACTGCTCTCCCTGTTCCAGTAATTATTCTGCACCACCCCACCAATATTAAAGCCAATCAAGCCACCGGTATTGCCTGGCCCTACCGGAGTCACCACACCGGTTGAATAACTGCTACGGATAATGGCAGTGGCGGAAGTACCGGCACTTTTTTCATTACGGCCAGCCA